>JAPLZI010000044.1:0-3875 GCA_026395095.1 Candidatus Tayloriibacteriota bacterium | reverse complement strand
AGGACTCAAGTGGTAATGTGATCATGCGCGTGTTCCGAAGCTCAGTGAATGCTGATAAGAACACAAAGGGGTAATCTGAAGGGTAATCAGTTCTAGGTCTACTCAGACTACTAAAAATTTGAGATTTCAGAAAATTCTCTTGAAGAAAGGCCCCCACAAAAAAAGGGGGCTTTTCGTAATTACTTGAATATTTGGATATGTAATCAGTCTCAAATTGACCGCAACCTGTATGTCGATACTCAAAAAATTTTCATTTACAGTGTGAGCAAAATGTGTGCTTATTGATATCTAAATCTCATTAACCTGATTTACACTAGAAATTTTTACCACTGTCAATAAAAAATTTCTGAGATTGGGGAATGCACGCCGGCATCATGCATAACATCATAAAAAGCCTTCCCTTATTTGTTGCGACTATTTTTTGTGCCGTAATCGAATTATGTTCTGCTTAATATCAATATCATATTCTGGGTGTAAAACACTCCATTTAGAAATATCGGTCCATCTAAAACCATGGAAACCGAACTGTCCATTCCATGCATTATTTTCATCGTCCTCGGCCTCGTAACTAAATCTCTTTGCTAATTCAACTGGGGCAAAACGAATTCCACGACTTTCTAGCAATTCACGATTCCACACAGAGAGTGCAACATCCTCTGGGTGGTATTTTTTAAAAGCTCCCTCCACAGTGAGTTGTGTACAAATATTTAGAAACCTTTTACTTCGTAGACTAAATCCACCGTTTCCAACCACAAATTTACCAAGAAGTTCCTTCGGAAAATCGAACTTATCAACCGACCAATCAGCAACAAGCCAGGGAGCCCCAACATAATCATATTCTAGAAACTCATCAGACCACGCACTAGGATTCAAAATAAAACCATCATATTGAATCAATAAAACATGTGAGGTACTAATATATTTATCGAGCTCGGAAATAACGAAGTGAGAATAATCCTCAACTGATTCTATAGCCTTAATTGGAATAGCATTGCTGTTAGCCGACGGTAATGAGGTAAGTAATTTAACATCCTCAAAATCAAACGCATGCCGGCAAATTTCGGAAACTAGAACTAATCTATCTATATCAACACAATCAATTCCAAGCAATGTAACACCATTCAATTTTTTCTTTATCATATAGGTAATTATACCAAATCCATGCTTGAACCCATTGCATGGCTTTTTGTTATATAATAGACCCATGAACCCTACCGTAATTACTAGATTTGCACCATCTCCAACTGGCTATTTTCATGCCGGTAGTTACAGAACTGCTCTTTTTGCCTATATTTACGCAAAGCAGCACCTAGGCAAGTTTATTTTGCGCATTGAGGACACCGACAGAGAGCGCTCCAAGAAAGAATACGAGGATAACATCATGGATAGTTTGAAATGGCTCGGACTTATTCATGACGAATTCTACCGCCAATCAGATCGAGGCGATATATACAAGAAATATATTCAGAAGTTTATAGATTCCGGCCAAGCCTATGTATCCAAAGAGACACCAAAGGAACCTGGCGGACGCACTGAGGTGATTCGATTTAGGAATGCAAATAAAAAAGTTGCGTTCGACGACCTGATTCGCGGCAAGGTAGAGTTTGACACGACCGAGCTTGGTGACTTTGTCATTGCTAAAACTATCGATGAGCCAATATTCCATCTCGTCAACGTCGTCGATGATTTTGAGATGAAGGTCACCCACGTCATCCGTGGCGAGGATCATATCTCGAACACAGCCCGTCAAATCCTCATATACGAGGCTCTCGGCGCGCCGATTCCACTCTTCGCACACATTCCTCTGCTTCTGGCCGCCGACCGATCAAAACTTTCCAAAAGGAACGGCGCTGTTCCAATCACAGAATATCGCAAGAAGGGCTACATGCCGGAGGCTGTTATAAACTATCTCGCGCTTCTCGGCTGGCACCCGGCAGATGACGCCGAGATCCTATCATTCGCTGATATCATTCGTGAATTCTCGTTGAAACGAGTCCAGAAGAGCGGCGCAATCTTTGACGAGGAAAAGCTCAAATGGTTCAACCGCCAATACCTGCAGAAGCTCAGCGACCAGCAGTTTATCGAGAATGCCGAGACATTTCTTCCTGAATGGATGGGCACAAAAAGCGGCACCCTGAAGCGAATACTACCGCTTTTGCGCGACAAAATATCATCATTCGGTGAGATCCAGCAATTATTTGGCGCCGGTGGAGAACTGGCGTTTGTATCAAACATGCATGAATATCCTCCTGGCATGCTCCTCTGGAAAAAGAACCCCGACAAGACAGCCGCAAAAATCCATCTCACCGAATGTAAAAACATTTTAGAAAAAATTAAACCAGAAAACTTTACAACCGAGGCAGTAAAAAACTCCGTCTTACCCTATGCTGAAATAAAGGGCAGGGGAGATGTCCTCTGGCCGCTAAGAGTAGCCTTGACCGGTCAAGAGAAATCCCCCGATCCCTTCGTTTCAGCTTCAATCCTAGGAAAGGATGGGTCGCTCGAAAGACTCGATGCCGCGATCAAAAAATGCGATTGAAGCTGATCATAGTTAGCTTATTATTCGCGCAAATATTTTTGCTTCTGCCAGTGAATGTTTCGGCAGAAACTCCGGCAGAGACTACGGACATACAATCGAAGATTGATTCGCGCACGGCAGACATTCAGAATCTCGAAAAGCTGATTCAGCAATACCAAAACGAACTCACCGCGCTAGGTACTCGTGAATCGAGCCTGGCGAAGACACTATCTGAATTGAATCTTACGCAAAAAAAGCTCCAGGCGAACATATCACTCACACAAGACAAGATAGATGCCAAAAATACCGAGATCCGTCTGCTTTCATCAAAAATTAAAACTGCGCAGGGAAGTATCGCTGAAAACAAACTTACCGTTTCGGAATCAATGAAGAGGATGAATGAGCTTGGGGACCATTCATTGCCTAGTCTTATTCTATCTAGCGATTCGCTTTCTGATTCCTGGAACACGATAAATACGCTGGCAATCCTATCTGGGAATGTTCAATCACACATCGTTGACCTCCAAAAGGTGAAGAAGGGTCTCGAAACTAACAAATTGGCTACAGAGAGGGCCAAAGCCGAACTCATAAGCCTAGAAAGCCAGTTAAGCAATGAGAAAAAAGTTGTAATAGAAACGACCAATGAACAAAAAAGACTTCTTACTCAAACGAAAAATTCTGAAGCCGCATACGAAAGATTGCTCATAGAGAAGAAAACGCTCAAGGATGAATTCGAGAGGGAACTATTGACCTTCGAATCGCAATTGAACCTAGAAGTAGACATTTCCAAATTGCCCGGAACTGGCCGATCGATCTTATCATGGCCGCTCGATAACATTTCTATCACACAATACTTCGGCAACACATCCTTCGCAATTGCAAACTCACAGCTTTATAACGGCAACGGACACAATGGCGTTGATTTTCGCGCCACGATCGGCACACCAGTAAAAGCCTCTCTGTCCGGAATTGTTGTTGGAACAGGGAACACAGACATCATTCCGAGATGCTATTCGCTCGGTAAGTGGATACTAGTAAGGCACACGAATGGACTCTCGACTCTCTATGCTCACCTATCATTACAAACAACGGCTGCAGGGAATCAAGTCTCCACAGGCCAGACAATCGGCTACAGCGGCAACACCGGCTATACGACCGGTCCACATCTTCATTTCGGCGTTTATGCGTCATCCGGCATAGAGATAAAACGGTTCACTAATAGCCGGAGCTGTGGCGGTGCGATATTGCCCGTGGCAGTCCTGCGAGCCTACCTTAATCCACTTTCATATTTGCCGACTGTTTCTAATTAGGGTTATAATTCATCCATGATCCGTACAATACTGCTTATAGTGATCGT
>JAPLZI010000051.1:1918-9595 GCA_026395095.1 Candidatus Tayloriibacteriota bacterium | reverse complement strand
TTATGATATAATCTGGCTATAAAACTAATAGAACTAATGCAAATAATATGAAAAAAATCCGCGTTGCGATAAACGGTTTTGGCAGGATTGGCAGAGCCTTCTTCAAGGTTGCCAGAGAACGACAAGAGATCGAGATCGTTGCAGTGAACGATCTTGGTAGTGTAGAAAATTTTGCCTATCTTTTGAAATACGATTCGGCATATGGCGTGAGCAATCTGGATATAAAAGCGAATATTAAGAACAACTCACTTGTGATCGATGGTCAGGAGATTGTGTTCCTCACGGAAAAAGACCCGAGCAAGCTTCCATGGAAGAAGTTCGATGTGGATATTGTAGTTGAGGCTACTGGACTGTTCACATCTTCGGACAAAGCAAATGCTCACATTACTGCTGGAGCAAAACGTGTCGTTGTAACGGCGCCGCTGAAGGATGGGGCAGATTCGACAGTCAAGGGCGAAACAGTCCTCATGTCCATGAATGAATCCAAGCTCGAGTCGTGCCAGATATCTTCAAACGCATCATGCACTACGAATGCCGGTTCGCCACTCATCGCGATTCTGGACGAAACGCTTGGTATCGAGAAGGCCCTTTTGAATACTGTGCACGCCTATACTGCTAGCCAGTCTATTGTTGACGAGCTTTCGAAAAAGGATTTCCGTGAAGGTCGCGCTGCTGCACAAAATATCGTGCCTTCCTCTACTGGCGCCGCTATTGCAGTAACTAAAGTTGTGACACAGCTCGAGGGTAAGTTTGACGGCATTTCGCTACGTGTTCCTGTTGTGACTGGTTCTATCGTAGATGTGACATTTATTTCCAAGCGGAATACTACGGCTGAAGAAGTTAACTCTATTTTGAAGAAGGCCGCTGGAGAGCCGCGCTGGAACGGTATATTCACAGTGACTGAAGAGGCTCTGGTTTCGTGCGATATCGTCGGCAATCGCCATGCTTCGATCGCTGATCTGGCATTTACTCGCGTCGTTGGGGGTAATTTAGTGAAGGTTCTAGCTTGGTATGATAATGAGATGGGATACACGGAAACCCTAGTAAGACATGTTATAGCTGCAGGGAGATTAATATAAATTTATGGACAATAAATATTGGTTAATTGGTGGAGTTGTTGGCGCGGCTGTTTATGGAATTACTGGAATTGGGTTGCTAAATCTTGGACCAATAAATGATTTCCTATATCTCCCACTCATGTTTGTTATAGGATTCTACGGTCCAGAAGTTATTTTACCAATTGGAATAGTTACAGGTTTGATCATTGGATCAATAATCGGATGGTTGTTTGGAAGAGTTATGAATAGAAATAAGGTGGTTCCTTTATAGAATAAATCGCAATCAAATAAAAGGGTGTTAGTTTAATCAGCACTATACTAAAGTATAGTGTGCACGCGTGGAGCCTGGAGGAGAGAAGTTCCGACGCAGGGCAAGTACCTTATGTTACTTTTCCGTATTGCAAAAATGAGTGGATTTGCTCCAAAATAATGGCTTAAACTCGTGGCAAAAAATTGCATTTTTGCAATTAGAAAAAGTAGTCAAAACGAATGTCGTTAAGCCAACAAAAAAACCAGGAGATCCTACGGGGAAATCCTGGCTGTCGGGGGCGGCATGTTACCTGCTGGTCGTTATACCATATACGGTATAACGAGTGGTGAGGGTGCTGATAATGACTGGTGTTTTTTCAATGAGGAACTGCGTCAGGAGGTAATTTTGTGCTTAACGATACTACAGCGACATCATCAGTTATAATCCGTCATAATCGGCTATAATAGGTATAGCGGATTTAGCTGCAAAAATGGTATAATATTGTTATGAAAAACGTTGATGAAACCAGCAAAGAGCGCGCTAAAATGCTGTTTGGCAGTCAAGAAATTAAAGGTTTTGAGATCGGTACTGCACGAGGATTGCAGCAGATTCACGAATATTTGTTTGGCGGGCTTTATGATTTTGCTGGTCAAATCCGCGTGAAGGATATTAGCAAGGGCGGTTTCCGATTCGCATCATATTTATATCTGAAAGAGAGTTTAAATAAAATCGGAGAAATGCCGGATAGGACTTTTGAACAGATAGTAGCAAAATATGTGGAAATGAACATCGCTCATCCTTTTATGGAAGGCAATGGTCGGAGTATGAGGATATGGCTAGATTTGATTATTAAAAAAAATCTGAAGCAATGCGTTGATTGGGCCAAGATTGACAAAGCAAATTATTTGAACGCCATGCAGCGCAGTCCGGTGAACGATCTCGAAATTCGTGAGCTTTTGCGCGCCGCTTTAACCGATAAGACTGATGACCGAGAGGTTTTTATGAAGGGTGTAGAGCAATCGTATTATTACGAAGAAGAAGATTTTTATAAATAAATAGCCAGGAAATCCTGTGGGGAAATCCTGGCTGGCGGGGGCGGCATGTAACCTGCTGGTCATTGTACCATATACGGTATAACGAGTGGTGAGGGTGCTGATAATGACTGGTGTTTTTTCAATGAGGAACTGCGGCGAGAGGTGGTTTTGCGCTTAACTGCACAACGGCCACATCAGTTACAGAATCGAAGACCATGCAGTGAGAAATGATGCCCTCTGATTTCAAATTCACACAACTTCCGCCTAAATTGTAGAATGGATGCCAAAGGCATGGCTTTGTGGCTGTTCCATCTCTATTTGCGGCAATTATGCATGGTTCTGCAGGATAATAATATCGTATCCACTGTGAACCAGGACCAGCCAATTCCCATGTGAAGGCGAGACGAGAGCCCTTCTCCTCTAAGCTTTGGGCCAACTGCTGTACGGTCATCTGTCTCTCAGTTTCGGTCAGTGTCCTTATCTGGAAACGTCCGAAATTAATTTTGCATGGCATAGTTGTAATCTCCTTCTTCTAATATTAGAGCATATCGGATATAATTAAGCCATGAGATTAATCCTAGCTGCGGACCATGCCGGTTTCAAACTTAAGGAGGCTATTAAAGCCCTTCTTCAATCGGAAAAATACGAGGTTTTGGATGTCGGCGCACACGAATTTATCGACGGAGATGATTATCCAGTTTACATGACTGCGGCAGCCATGAAGGTAGCTGAAGATCTGACTGGTGAGACAAAGGCAATTTTATTCGGCGGATCTGGCCAAGGCGAGGCAATTGTCGCTAATCGTTTCCCGGGAGTACGAGCCGTTGTCTGGTATGGCGGCAATACTGATATCATCAGGCTCTCTCGTGAACACAACGATGCAAATGTACTTTCAATTGGTGCTAGATGCGTCAATGAAGATGATGCCAAAAGAGCGGTTTTGCAATGGCTCTCAACCTCATTTACAAATGAGGAAAGACATGCGAGGAGAAACAATTTGATTGATAATATAGAGTAGAACCTAGACAAATATGTCCAAATCAATTGAAATAATTCCGGCGATCCTCCCAAAGGATTTTCACGAGCTTGAGGCAAAAATCTCGCTTGTAAATGGCTTTGTTAAAACTGTGCAGGTTGATGCTTGCGACGGTCAATTTGTGCCAAATGCAACCTGGCCATACAGAAAGCCCGACGACACCTTTAAAAAAATAGTTCACGAAGAGATGGGAATGCCCAACTGGCAGGATCTGGATTTCGAGGTAGACCTCATGGCTAATAGACCCGAGGAACGAGTCGATGAATGGGTACAGGCCGGAGCAGGTCGGATAATTATTCATGTGGAATCAAAAGGCGATATTGATAAGGCTCTGGCGAATCTGGATGGGCGAGTAGAGATCGGACTGGCGCTAAACGAGGAGACGCCTGTTGAGATCATCAGCAAATACCAAGAGAAAATAAATTTTGTTCAACTCATGGGAATAGATCAGATCGGTTTCCAGCATCAGACATTTGACGATAAAGTCATCGGTCGCGTGAGAGAAGTCAAGCTCAAATATCCTAAATTGCCAATTGCCGTGGATGGTGGAGTTTCATTTGATAATGCACCGAAACTAATCGCCGCTGGGGCAGATAGATTGGTTATAGGTTCAGCAATTTTCAATGCGGAGAACCCGATTGATGCCGTGGAAAAGTTCAAACGCCTGTCGTAGAGATGAGGATGCCGTGATATAATTCTGGGCAAATGGCTCTAACTCCGGAGAAAGCAAAATTGCTCGAAAAAAAGGCTCTTGAAATAAGACGCTCGGTGGTTGAATCTCTGATCGAAGCCAAGTCTGGTCATTTGGCGGGCGCACTTGGAATGGCTGATATTTTTGCGTATCTATATTTCCATGCGCTCCGACATGACCCGAAAAAGCCGGATTGGGAATATCGTGATCGATTAGTCCTGTCGAATGGCCATATTTGTCCGGTTCTATATGCCACGCTGGCGCATGCTGGATATTTTCCTGTGAGCGATTTGAAAACGCTTCGTAAGCTGGGTTCGCGCCTGCAAGGGCACCCACATCGTGATTGGTTGCCGATGCTGGAAACGTCTTCTGGGCCACTAGGTTCGGGATTATCACAAGCTGTCGGAATGGCCCTGGCCGACCGGACAGATAATGGAAAAACTTCTGACAAACAGTTTTATTGTCTTATGAGCGATGGTGAGCTAGATTGTGGAAATTCATGGGAGGGCGCTATGCTTGCAGGTAAGGAGAAGATACAAAATCTCACAGTTATCATTGATCGAAATAATATTCAGATTAGCGGATTTACGGAGGATATCATGCCGCTCAATCCGCTTGTGGACAAATGGCGCGCCTGGAATTGGCATGTGCAGGAGATAGATGGGCATAATTTTGTCGAAATAGATCGTGCTATCGGCGAAGCGCGCGCAGTTTTCGATAAGCCGTCTGTTATCATTACCAATACGATTCCTTCAAAAGGAATTCCAGAATTTGAACGCAAATTTGAGTGGCATGGAAAGGTGCCGACTTCACCGGAGGAGGTTGCGGTTGCTAGGAGGGCATTTAGGTAGGATAAATAGAATATGTAGAATAAGTATAATTTTCATTAAAAAAACATGCATGACCCAGAATTAAAACTTAATCCGAAAATATTCGATTCTGATGTAGAAGTTCGATCAGCTCGTGAGGGTTTCGGTGAGGGCTTGCTCGAGGCAGCTGCGCTCGACAAGCGAGTGGTCGGATTGTGCGGAGATCTCACAGAGTCTACTCATATGACTGCTTTTAAACAGAAGTTTCCTGATAGATTCGTAGAGGTCGGAGTGGCCGAGCAAAATCTTGTGACAGTTGCATCGGGAATGGCGGCTATGGGGAAGATTCCATTCGCTGCTTCATATGCTGTATTTAATCCTGGTAGGAATTGGGAACAGATCCGTACGACTATCTGCTATAACAATCAGCCCGTGAAGATTATTGGCTCACATGTAGGTGTTTCTGTTGGTCCAGACGGCGGGTCGCATCAGGCTCTTGAAGACATCGCTATTACTAGAGTTTTGCCGCGAATGGTAGTAATCTCGCCGTGTGATGCTATCGAAGCCAGGAAGGCTACAGTTGCGGCGGCTAGGACGAATGATCCGACATACATCCGACTGACTCGCGAAAAGACTCCGATAATGACTACCGATGAGACACCCTTTGAGATAGGTAAGGCTAGGATATTTTTTGAGCCGGCGGTGAATGAGTCAAAAAAAGGGCAGCTGGATGTCGCTATAATTGCTACTGGTTCATTGCTTCATAATGCACTAAAGGTTGCGCGAATGTTCGAATTGAATGGCAAATCAGTTGCTGTTATGAATATCTCAACAATAAAACCCCTTGATCAGGACGCTGTCATCAGATTGGCGCACAGAGCAGGGGCAATAGTCACTGTTGAGGAGCATCAGATAGCTGGCGGTATGGGATCTGCTGTGGCGGAATGTTTGGCAGCGAATCTTCCTGTGCCGATTGAATTTGTGGGAGTTAGAGATCAATTTGGACAGTCAGGTACACCTGCGGAGCTTATCGAACTCTATGGAATGGGGGTGAGTCATATTACGGAAGCAGTTAATAGGGTAATTATTCGAAAAAAGGCCTGATTTAGCGAGGAAATTCTGACAAAAAATAATGAGTTTATCTCTAATTATATGAGAGCGTTGACGATAGGAATGATGTTCCTATTTCCGTAAATACATTCTTGACACGAAATGGTGTAATTTTTCATTTTTGTGTCGTGCCAAGGCTTCGTTGAGCTGTTATGTGACAATGAGAGTGGTAATGTGTAAAGAATGTAAACCCAATGCCGACGGGTTGAATACTCCTATATTCTGTTGCCTCGGCAGCGCCAATTGCACACAGCATCAAAAGGCTTTTCCCCTTATTTGTTCCCCGTGCTATAAATAACTTATGAGTTTATTCAAGATGCGAACAGGATTTAAGCCCGCGGGCGATCAGCCAGTGGCCATAAAAGCCCTAACGAATGGCCTCAAAAAAGGCTTCAACAGGCAGACTCTCCTCGGTGTGACTGGCTCTGGTAAGACTTTTACTGCAGCAAATGTAATAGCTGCATATAATAAGCCGACTCTAGTTATTGCTCATAATAAAACCCTTGCTGCCCAACTGGCACAGGAATATCGCGAATTTTTTCCTGACAATGCTGTGCATTATTTTGTGTCGTATTATGACTACTATCAGCCTGAAGCTTATATACCGGCGTCTGATACCTATATTGAGAAAGAGGCAATGATCAATGCTGAGATCGAAAGACTTCGACACGCATCGACGACTCGCAAGGATGTGATAATTGTCGCATCAGTTTCCTGTATATATGGCCTAGGCAGTCCAGATGAATATGAAAAAGTTAATTTGAAGATTTCGATCGGCATCGAATTGTCACGCACTGAGCTTATTCGGAAGCTCATCGATATCCACTTTGATAGGACTTCTGCAGACCTCCTCGCCGGCCAGTTCCGAGCTATAGGAAATAATCTCGAAATCATGCCAGTGAATGATAAAACTGTTTATCGAATCGAATATAACGGCAGCGTAGTTGAAAATATTGTTGAAATAGACCCTGTTACCAGAACAATTCGTGGAAATCATAAAACAATCTTTATTTTTCCTGCAAAGCATTTTATTTCGAATGATGAGCAGAGCGCTAAAGCTATCAAGACCATTCAGGCTGAACTCGAGGACAGACTGAAGGTTCTAGATAAGGAGAGTAAAATCCTAGAAGCGGAGCGACTCAAACGGCGAGTGAGATATGACCTAGCTATGATCCGTGAGATTGGCTATACGAACGGTATCGAAAATTACTCGAGGCATTTTTCCGGAAAGATGCCGGGCGAGCCACCCGATTCACTGCTGTCATATTTTCCCCATGACAAGAATGGTCAGCCAGTATTCCTGACGATCATAGATGAGTCGCATGTTACGGTGCCCCAGCTGAACGGCATGTATGCAGGAGATGCCTCTAGAAAAGAAACGCTTGTCGAACATGGTTTTCGTCTGCCTTCGGCCAGGGATAATCGTCCGCTTAAATTTGATGAGTTTCTAGAGCGTGTAGGTCCGATAATATTTACTTCGGCAACACCTAGTGATTACGAGAGGAAGGAAAGCCAACAGATCGTTGAACAGGTCATCAGGCCAACTGGACTCGTAGATCCTGTGATCGATGTCAGACCTGTGACTGAGAAGGGTAAGTTTAAAGGGCAGATATTCGATTTCATAGATGAGGCGAGTGTGACGATTCAGAAGGGCGATCGTGTTCTAGCTACAACACTCACAAAAAGGAT
>JAPLZI010000051.1:0-1845 GCA_026395095.1 Candidatus Tayloriibacteriota bacterium | reverse complement strand
TAAAAACAAATTATCTGCATAGTGATATCAAGACCATTGATCGTATCACCATACTCACTGATTTTCGTAAGGGGAAATTTGATTGCTTAGTTGGAGTCAATCTTCTTCGTGAAGGATTGGACCTACCGGAGGTTTCGCTCATCGGCATTCTTGATGCAGACAAGGAAGGATTCCTACGGTCAGAAACTGCGCTTATCCAGACGATCGGTCGTGCGGCTAGGAATGTGGCAGGCAAGGTTATTCTATATGCTGATGTGATGACAAATTCTATGAAGAGTGCGATCGGTGAAACGGAAAGGCGTCGTGCTGTTCAAATCGCTCATAATGAGAAGTATGGAATAACGCCGCAAACAATCATAAAAAGCATTCATGATATTACGGATCATTTGCGCACAGAACATGAAGCGGCTGTATCAGAACTTGTGAGGATTGACGAGGATCTAGCTAGAACTGATCCCAATAAGCTCCTTAAACAAAAAGAGGAACAGATGGCCGTGGCTGTAAAAGGCCTAGATTTTGAGACAGCAGCCCTCATTCGTGATGAACTATTTGCACTTGAGGAGAAATTGGGGATTAAGAGGCCTGCCAAGAAGAGAAGGTAATGTGATAGAATTGCGGCATGTCATCATCTCTTTATAATAAAAATGAGAGGATTCTAATCATAGAAAGCGATTCTGTTCTCGGGGAGCAGATAAAGAGCGCCCTACAAAAAGATGGTTATGATGTCACACTAGTCAAGAATGGCGTGAATGGACTGAAGAGCATATATGACACGATGCCCCATCTCATACTTATGGATGCCGATCTCGCTGGAGTTGATAGCTATGAAATAATAGAGTTGAAACAAGCAGAACCACTACTGGCTAAGATTCCACTGTTCCTAATATCGAACGAGGCGAAACCGATAAACATGGGCCGTCTTCCGGAGGGAAGTGTTACGGAGATTTTCCTGGCGCTTCATGCAAAACCAGGTGAGCTGGTCAAAAAGATAAACCGCCAGTTTGGTAATATGGCATCTGAACTATCCTCGTCGGAGCCGTCATCAGGTGATGTCCAAACCGGTAAGAAGATCCTATGGGTTGAGGATGATAAATTGATCGGCACAATACTATCGAAGAAGCTTAAGGAAGCAGGCTTTGCATTATTTCATGCGACTAATGGAGAAGAGGCCTTGAAAATATTGGAATCAGTGATTCCTGATGTAGTGGTCCTTGATCTAGTGCTACCGAATATGAGCGGATTCGATATTATGGAGGCGATAAAAAAAGAGCGGGCCACGAGTCATATTCCGGTGATGATCCTATCGAATCTGAATAAGCAGAGTGATATTGAAAAAGCTGAAAGTCTTGGTGCGAAGAAATTTTTGGTAAAAGCGTCGACATCTCTAGATCAAATCGTGGAAGAAATTAAGGCTTTGAGTGCATAATAGTTATCAACAGTCCATATCAATCCACTAGCCATTCCACCATGGTATTATATGGCTAATGAGCCGGCTAAAGACAAGCTACGGAGTAGTTGTAATCATAGGAATACTGCTTGTTTCTTCGTCCCAATTCACATATGCAGAGAGTGTAACCTCCTCCCCATCACTCTGGCAGAGAATAGTCTCATTTTTTGACTTTTCCTCCACCCCTGCAGCCACCATAGCTTCACCAACCTTCCTAACAAAACAAGCTACCACCACCGTAGCCAAACCCACCACTCCCACCACAGCAACACTCCAACCCTCCACACCACAAAACCCAGTAGGTACCACCTCCTACCTAACCAGATCTGAAGTCCAGACTCTCATAGACAGAGCAGTATCTTCTGCACTCACCAAATTCAAACAAACCCTGTCTATTC
>JAPLZI010000067.1 GCA_026395095.1 Candidatus Tayloriibacteriota bacterium | reverse complement strand
CAATTATAAAACCATTGTCAACAGCATAGACTTTTCGAGGAGATTTTATTCGCTCTAATGATTTTGGAGAGTATCGTAGTAGAGAAAAGACTAGATACGCTTCTTCAAGATAATTTATATATTTCTCTATGGTTGTAGTGCTCTTTAAATTCAAAGCCTCCATCAGTTTTCTAACTGTATATAAACTAGAAAAATTGTTTATCAGATGATTGGCTAGATTGCTTACCTGAGTTGAGAATTTAACTCTATGTCTTTTGACCACATCTTTGAAAAGTACCGCATCAAGAAGAACATCGAGATAGTCTTTGGGATCGACGTTGCTTACTGCTACCTCGGGAAATCCGCCATTGAGAAGATAATTCTCCGTAAGATTCAGGAGCTCGCCTCGTTGTCGTGGCAAGGAGGCATATTCCTGATTTATTTGAAATTTTTTTGATCGAAGAAATTCATTGAAATCAAACGGTAGTATTTCTATGGGCATATGTCTGCCAGTAAGGTGTGTAGCAAGTTCTTTTGAAAGCAACTGTGCGTTGGACCCAGTGAGTACCAAATTGTATCCGCCTCGGTGCAGACGATTTGCAAATAACTCCCAGCTTGGCAAGTTTTGAATCTCGTCGAATAAAATAGTTTTTACATCACTGCCATAAGCGGCGTGCAGTTCTTTCATTAGTTCATCCGTAGATATGCCTCCCACACTCGACAATACTTCATCATCGAAATTGAAGTACATAAACGGGCGGTCTTTCAAAAGTACGAGCGAAAATATTGATTTTCCAGCTCGTCTGGGACCGAGAACTACTTTTATCAAACTAGAATCCAGCCATTTTTTAGCAAATGGTTCTTTGGTTCGATCTATATAAGCAAGAGTTAAAAGCTCCTCTTTTTGTAGTTTTTGACCAGAAACGATGTCTTTTAGGTTATTTTGCATAGTATTTTACTTCCACTGGGCAAAATATGTTGTTTTTGACCAGTACAGATAGTATACTGGTCAGGATTGGGGACGTCAACACTCAAACAATGTGGATAGCTCAAAAACACCAAAATCCTATGATTTCTATCACCATACAACAGCTTGAGTTATATATGTCGCTGTTCCGAGGAAGAACGGATGTGTATGCGCGTCGATGGGAAAAAGAAGGTCGGTCTGGATACAGCCCAGCATATGAGTTTAATTGGGATGAGTTCATGTCACACAAGGGACGGGGTGGTTCAATGAAAGATTTTGAAAATAAGAAACTAATACCACTAACTCGAGATGTTGTTAGAAAACATCTCATGGGTCAACATGTAATCGGCATATATCCTATCTTACCCGAAAACACATCGTACTTTATTGCGGCTGATTTTGATGGTGAAAATTGGTTAAAAGATAGTAAATCGTTTTTGCAGGTTTGCAAAGAAGTTGGACTCTCTGCGTATCTTGAACGTTCTCGCTCGGGTGACGGTGGTCATGTATGGATTTTCTTTTCTGAAGCCTATCCATGCTATAAGAGTCGACAAATTGCGCTCGAGCTTATTCGTAAAGCATTCAATGTTTCCGAGTTTGAAAAAGAAGTCAGTTTTGATCGTCTGTTCCCCAATCAAGACACATTGAGCAAAGCTGGTTTTGGTAATCTTATCGCCCTGCCACTTCAAGGTAAATCGGTAGAAAACAACAACGCCGTCTTTATCGATTCGGAGACTGCAAAGCCATTTCCTGATCAATGGCAGTTTCTTGCTGATATCAAAAAACACACTGTTACTGATTTGGATTCAATCCACCAAGCAATTTTTGCAGACACTGGAAAGCCAGTGTTAAAAACACGATCTGATAATGGATTAGAAATTTTTGTAAGTAATCAAATAAACTTGAGACGAGCAGAGCTTACTCATAGCCTCATTCATTTTCTCAAAGAGGACCTCAATTTTCTGAACACGGAATATCTCACTAAACGAAGATTAGGAAAATCGGTCTACGGCGTAGAAAAATATTTTAAATTAATTGACGAAGAAGGTGATATCGTTTCTTTACCTCGTGGGTTTTTACAAAACCTTGTCAACTTTCTCAAAGAAAATAATACTGCCTATAAAATACGATTTAATGTCCCTTCTTTTGAAGAAACTGATTATAAAAGTCAAATAGAATTAACACCATCACAAATACCGATCATAGAAACAGCTACGCAATCTGATCAAGGTGTTATCGTCGCTCCATCCGGTAGTGGCAAAACTATTATCGGCTTGGAACTCATAGCTCGTAGACAATTACCGGCTCTTATTCTTGTCCATCGTAAGCAGTTACTTGATCAATGGATTGAAAGAATTCAATCGTTTTTGGGAATTACAAAACTACATATTGGCCAATATTCGGGAACAAAGAAAAAGTTAGGCAAGCAGATAACCATCGGTTTATTGCAGAGCTTAGCTCGTAAAGGTGACTTGTCAGAATTGAGAGATAAATTTGGCACAATTATCGTAGACGAATGCCATCATATTCCAGCAGCTACTTTTCGAGAAGTCATCGCACAACTCAATCCAAAATATATTTATGGCCTTACTGCTACACCAAAACGAAAACATAACGATGAAAAATTGATCTATGCTTATATAGGCGAGATTATTGCTCACATGGAAGCTACAGATATTGAACCTATTTCCGATCTTCCACATCAGCCACCTGAAGTTTTAATTCGCACGACAGCTTTAGTTGTGCCATTTAAGTTTAGTACCGATCACTTCCAACTTTTAGCCAAAGTTGTATGTTTTGACACCACCAGAAATCAGATGGTCATTGAGGATATTCTAAGCAAAGTTGCTGATAACAAAAAATTACTTGTATTGAGCGAGCGTAAAGAGCATTTGGAAATTTTGGCTATGTACCTCAAAGGCAAATGTGAGACAATCGTTATTTCGGGAGATGATTCTGCTCCAAAAAGAAAATCGAAACTCAAACAGATTGAGTCCGGACACTATCAAGTCATTCTTTCCACCGGCCAGTTTTTTGGCGAAGGTCTGGATATTCGAAGTATTTCTTGTCTCATCTTGGCGTTTCCGTTTTCGTTTGAAGGTAAACTTGTCCAATATGTGGGGCGTCTCCGAGATATCGGGGTTCAGAAGATAATCATTGACTATCGAGATATACAGATTCCATTTTTAGAGAAACAGTTCAAACAACGCGAACGATATTATAAAAAGCTTAAAGCTCAGATAAAGTTTGCTTAATATTGCTTAAGTTAAGCAAATCGTTCCAAGCTCTCAAAATTCGTCCACAGTCGTTTTTGGTTTTGGAATTGGTACAATTCTCTCACTTGGTCTCAACCGCTCGCCACACGGGCAACTACGGGGTAATAAACTAAATACAAAAACGCCCGAGTAGGCGATTTTTGTTTAAATTCTCTTTTCTCGTTTATCTCCTGACCAAAGCGTGGTCAATCCCTAGCTGAATCTTTAGCCCTTCATTCGTGTATGTCACTACGAACACTTTTTTTGTTGACTTTGATTTGGACATGTTAGTCCAGATATTTGTACTTGTTGGCAAGGCGGCCGTCAAGCGTCTTGGCGTAGTGCATTGTTCCATCCTTGCCTGACAAATAATACCAATATGCTGTTTTTGTTGGATTTAGTGTATCCAGAATAGCTTCGAGGCCAGGATTATTGATAGGAGTTGGAGGTAAACCAGTGTGTATATATAGATTATATGGAGAATCTATTTTTAGATCCTCCAGAGTCAGTTTGTCCGAGGTCTTATTCAGGAAATATTCGAAGGGAGGATCAACCTGGAGCGCCATACCGTCGGCAAGCCGTTTCCACAGGACTCCTGCGACGATTCGGCGATCAGTGCTTGAAGTTGCTTCTCTCTCTACTATTGAGGCCATCTTCATAACATCACCGATAGGCTTGCCATATTTATCCACATCGGTTTTTATAGTCAAAGCTTTGGCGTCAAATTGTGCCTTCAGGTCTCGCACAACCTGCTCGGGCGTGACATTCGTCGGCCAGAAATATGTTTCAGGAAATAAGTAGCCTTCATGTTGTTTGGAAATTTTAAGGAATTCATCCTTTGAGAATGATGGGATGGTCTTTGCGATCAATAGAGCTATATCTCTGGAATTTTTACCTTCAGGAATAGTAACCTTGACCAGAGAAAATCCTAATTCACCTTTTACTAGGCGTGAGGCGACTCTCAAAGCTGATTCGGGCTTAGTAAACAAATAATCTCCAGTCTTAACTCCAGTTGATCCATCTAACAGTGTCGCATAAACCCTGAATAAAAGCCTTGATCTTATAATGCCTTTGAGAGCTAGTACACTCGCGGCTCCAGAAAGCGTCTGACCTTTTGCCACTGGAACCGATCGCAGTGATGATAACAAACAAAGCCACAATAAGAACCACCCCAGCAATAATCCGTTTTGGTGTAAGCATATTATACTGGCAGATTTGTAGGAGCCTCTGATTTCTTCGACGGAACGCGCTTTAGGGTCGGTGTGCCGGCAACTGATCCAGGTAGATGATATATCGTCGCCAACTCCTCGGTGTTGAGGACCATGGATGATGTCTTGAATGGTGGATAAAACGCTGAACGTCGACGATAGGCCTTAAGAAACATTTTAGATAGATATGTTCTGCGTATATTCTTGTAGTCCTGCCATGGGTAATCAAACTTAGCTATCCATTTCTTGCCATTTGGCCGGAATCCATTTAAATGCTCTGTATTGAATTGCTTCAGGCTAGCTATGATACCGCCGATCCCGAATGGTGTATCGAATATATCCCTCTTTGCTATGTAAGCACCACGCACGCAAACATCAAAAGGTAATTTTTGGAGACTGCGTTCGATAGCTGCTACAATTTCTTGTTCACCCTTCGATATTGTAGGGAGTTTTCCAAAGCCAGTCTCAGGGTTTATTTCCCCAGCTACCTTTGTTTTTGGATCGCGAATAAGTATTTTGTTTACCTCACTTTGTGCATCATCCTTCCATTTGTCTGTCACTTTCCAAAGATGTCCGGCCTTCCTCTGCTCATTCTTGTGCGCACGAACTACAAATTGGAACCAAGCCTGCTCATTTGGTCTCAAACTGCCAAGCCATTCGAGCATATGCACTAGAGGATCAACCTTAAACTCCTCCTTTGGATCCTTGTCGAGTCCAAAATCAACATATGTCTTGATCGGATATGGATCAGGTTTATTAAACTTGAATTCTGCGGCCCACAGTTTCCATACTTTCGGATCGTATTGAATGTTTTTGGCATAATCATCTATTTCATAAATTTCAATGCCGGGATATTGAGAATATAACGCCGATTTCAAATTGTTCTTACGCTGATCCTCTGTCCAAATCAAGAATTTTACATTACCCTCTACAGATATAATTTCCAATGAATACCATGGCCTCGTCTCCCCTTTCCAATATCGAGCGTAATAACTACCATCGGAAGTATTGTGTATCGCGTGAAGAACCGTTTCCATAGCCAGTGGAGATTTGAATGTGTCCTTAGGCAGACGCAATTCTAGGACTGTATATTTAATGCCGAGAAAATTCTTGAGCTGGACATAGCGGACCCAAATGTCCCAGAAGACTATACCGAGAAAGATCGCTGCAAATATCGGCGAAAGGATAATAATATAGTGGGTTACCATCGGCCAAAGCGATTCCTGGAATGAACCGTACAAAAAATCGATTAGTCCCTGAAAGGTCATGGGTTTATTATATCAGAAAACTAGCAAGAAGACGGAGAACATCATTCAGTAAGAACATTCCCAGCGGGAGCCATCATATGTCGTAATTCTTTAGGCACAAAATCGATACAGAAGTGGAGTTCTTCATGAGTGATGTTCTCCGTCTTCTTGCTGTTGTTATATAGACGCTACCGAGAACCTACCTTCTTTATCGTGTTTAAAATATTTTGGATTCTGCAGATTGACGGCAATGGTATTTTCCTTTACATAGCGTTCCTTCATAACCTTGCTTATCACCTCCTCCTTCGTGAGAGGGCCGTTCTTCTCAATGATATTCCTTATGACATCGCGGACGACGCCCGGCGCATAACCCCATTCTGCCAATGCATAGAGACCGCGGCCGACGAGAACAAATCGTTTGTCCTTAATGAGCTCGTTGTGTGTGGTTGCGACATGAGCCTTCTTGTTGAAGAGTTTTTCAATCTGTTTGGCTACATCGCGGAAATGTATAGGCGAGCCGTGCTTCCTAATGACCAGAAAAGCATAATCGCGCACGCCCTTGGTATGGATATTCGATGAATGAGTGACTCCCCAATCGCCGAGAGCATTGCGGCCGATCTTTTTCGAGATCGCCAACCATCGTCTCATGATCTCTTGATTCTTATATTTCTCTGAAACGTCCTCAAGGTGATTCAAAAGCTTCTGAACCATTTCTGATTCAGGCAAAAGATCCTCAGTCGAGAGGCTCCCATAGAGTTTGTGCAACGCATCCTCAACACTCTTCGTGAGAACCTCGTTTGTATGCCAGCGATGGCGGAAATTATCATCCTCACGGATCTTCTTGAAGGGTTCACCTACTGTGAGCAGAAAATGGATATGATTTTGGAGGCCTTTGTCCTTAGAAACATGCCCCAGTAAATCATCCTCGACAACTACGCCTCCAAGGGACTGAAGCAGGGTTTCGAGTTCACCGAATGCGGCTTTCTCTTCTGTATATGATTCTGACTTGCGTATCATTCCTAGTGCATAATTTTCGATCTGGCGGACGCGTTCGCGAGTGATGCCATATTTTTTTCCAATGCCGTCCAGTGTCATCCTTTTCGGATCCTTGCCGAGGCCGTATCGCAAGATGATGATCTCATGAGCGCGATCAGGTAGAGACGACAAAAGTCGCTTGACGACTTGTTTTGGTTTGAATGATATTGTGGCGGTAGGCATATATGTATACTATTTTATATCACACAGCTTGTAATAAAGTCAATAATGATGCTATACAACTATATTGACGAGTCTGCCGGGAATCACCACAATTCTCTTAATTTCCTTGTCTTTAAGCCATTTTTGGGCCTCTGGAAGAGCTTTTGCTGCTGTTTCCAAAGCCTGTTTATCGGCATTTGTAGGGCTCATGAATGATCCCCTGACCTTACCATTTATCTGAAGTATTATTGTTGCAGTGTCCTCCATGAGCAAGGTGGTATCATATTTTGGCCACTCTGAAATATGGATAGATTTTTTATTACCAAGAGATGCCCAGAGCTCCTCTGTCACATGCGGGGCAAATGGCGCGAGCAGTTTCAGAAAAGTCTCATAGATTTTTTTGTCGATTGTTTCAGACTTTTCTAGTTCATTCGCGCAAATCATTAAGGTGCTTATGGCGGTGTTGAATCGTAGATTCTCTATGTCTTCGGTTACCTTTTTTATTGTTTTGTGAAGTACCCGCGTGGCTGGCGTTATACCATATATGGTATAACGATTGTCCACTAGCACTCTCTCCTTCATCTTCCAAACTCGCTCTATGAATCTGCGTGAGCCAACCATACTGTCTGTATTCCATGCGATCTGCTGATCGAACGGACCCATGAACATCTCATAAAGACGCAATGTGTCGGCTCCGTAGGTTGCGACAATATCATCTGGATTGACGACATTGCCAAAGCGTTTGGACATCTTCCTGCCGTCCTCACCCATGATGAGTCCGACGGATTGCAATTTCTTGAATGGTTCTATGGTTGAGACAACGCCGATGTCATATAGGAACTTGTGCCAGAACCGGGGTTGCATGTTCTGCACCGCCGACATAGAGGTCGACTGGTGACCAATATTTTTCATTGACAGTGTCAACCAAATGTTTTTTATTCTTCGGGTCCTCATAACGCAGATAATACCAGCATGAACCAGCCCATTGTGGCATTGTGTTCGTCTCTCGTTTGCCCTTGCCGCCACATTGTGGACATTTGACGTTGATCCACTTATCGATCGCTGCGAGCGGTGACTCGCCTGTTCCAGTAGGTTCATATGATTCGACTTTAGGTAATTTTACTGGCAGATCTTTTTCTGGCACTGGTACCACTCCGCATTTTTCGCAGTGAATGAGTGGAATCGGCTCGCCCCAATATCGTTGCCGCGAGAATACCCAGTCGCGAAGCTTGTATTTTGTCACCCATTTTCCACCGACTGATTCTGTGATCTCTTTGGGTTGTCTGTCGATAACAATTTCCTTGATCGGTAATTTGAATTTCGTTGCAAACTCATGGTCTCGTTCATCATGTGCTGGTACTGCCATGACAGCACCAGTTCCATAATCAGCCAAGACATAATCAGCGATCCAGACTGGTACTTCCTCCATATTAATAGGGTTGATAGCTCTCACACCCTTGAGTTCCACGCCAGTCTTTTCCTTTGAAGCGTCGGTGCGTTCCTTTTCTGTTTCGTTCTTGGTGCGATTTATATAGGCTTCGACTTCTGCGCGGTTGTCGATCCTACCCAGGAATTCATTGACAAGCTTGTGTTCCGGTGACAAAACCATGTATGTAACGCCGAATAGAGTATCGGGACGAGTTGTAAAGACCTTTATTGATGGAGTTACAGCTCTTAATATTTCTGGCTCCTCTCTGGCGCAAAAATGCTCTTCATTACTCTTTGTCTCGATTAGTTTTGCGGCTAGTTGTCCTGATAATAGTTTCAAATAATCAATCCGATCAAGCTCTCGGAGATCCGATAGTACTGTGATCTTACCATCAGTTAATTTTTTTATACGCGTAAAATCGTAGTCCCATATAAATGTTTTATGGAATCCGTGAGGGCGTGTTCCAGGAAATTTTGGATCCTTGGCTGGTGCAACTAAAACTAGACTCGAAACGAGCTTATTCAGCTTCATAAGGGTCTTCATCGCGACAACGCATCCCAAGCTGTGTCCTACAACAATAGTATTTTCATCAAAGCGGCAGTTCTTCATGACAAATCCTACCTGTTCTGATTCGTTAGGGTTGTTGGTGTTTGGGAGTTCAGGTACCTCGACTTCATGTCCGTGCTTTTCGAGTTCAGCCTTGAGCCAGGGGAAGAAATCATCTCTCGGACTTCCCTTGTATCCATGAATAAGTACGAATCTAGTCTTTGTGTTCTTGGTCGCCAGTGGAAAATCAATAAGCGCTCCTTCGCTCCTTCCTATCCAATTTCTCTGCAACTCCTTTATTGATTCCGGCCAATCGAGTGTTGGTTTTATGGTTTGGGTTTTCTCACCGGTAAACAAATCCCATAAATAAACCATATCTTCATGATTCAGGAATTGCCGGACTTCGTCGCGTTTGAGCCATACCAAATCCTGTAAATCTCGTTCGTGTTGCTCTACATCCGATCTCGTCTCATCGATAAGCTCAACATAAACTCCGGTAAAGTGCGCTACGCGATTGTGTTTTTTTATTACCTGATAGAATCGGCCGCCTACTTTGCCGATTTCTCTGATAAATTTGATATTTTGGTAGCCTGTCTCCTCGCGTATCTCCCGTATTGCAGTATCTGAAGCTGATTCATTATCCTCTATGCCGCCGATCACAAACCCATTCCAATCAGTCGCCTTCCATTTCGCGCATAGATATTTATCTTCCTTTGAGTGTTTGATAATACAAACCACCGAGTTTCGTATTGAAGTGGGTCTATCAAGCTGAAAAGCATCATCACCCTTAGTCTTTGTTACTACAGGAATCCCAGATAATGAATCCAAATCATTTAGTAAACGATCGGCATAATCAGTTATGCGCAATACCCACTGCCTCATTGACTTCTTTTCCACAAGAGTACCACAGCGCTCACATCGGCCGTCTTCGACATCTTCATTAGCTAGGCCTGTTTTGCATGACGGACACCAATTGATCGGCTCAAATGATTCGTAGGCTAGGCCCTTCTTGAACAGTTGCAAAAATATCCACTGCGTCCAGCGATAGTATTCCGAATCAGTCGTATTGACCTCGCGTGACCAGTCATAATCGAATCCTAGTATCTCAAGCTGTTTCTTGAATCGCTTTACATTCTCCGCGACCGACACCATCGGGTTGGTTTTTGTCTTTATTGCGTAGTTTTCTGCGGGCAAGCCAAAGGCATCGAAACCCATCGGGTGTAGCACATTCATGCCCTGCATGCGCTTCATGCGCGAGACGATGTCGGTAGCTATATAGCCTTTCGGATGGCCGACATGGAGCCCTTCGCCGGATGGATACGGAAACATATCGAGAGCGTAGTATTTGCTTTTACTGGCTGACTCCTTTGACCTATATAGCTTTGAGCTAGACCACTTTTTCTGCCATTTCCTCTCGAATTTAGCTGGATCGTAGGCAGTAGTCTTTGCAGGCTTCTTTTTCATGCAATCATCATAGCATTTTTAAATCTTCATGAAAAATTGAACAAAAATTCATTAAAAAATGCATTGCATGATATAACATATATGTTATATTTGTAATAATATGAAAACATTCAAACAATCAATGGTTGAGTTCCTAAGTGATCCAGCCAAAAAAAAGTATACGATAGCCTCGAATTAGAATTTAAGATACACGATGCACTAGTTAGTGCTCGTATCAAGAAGAAACTCACCCAAAAGCAACTAGCTAAGGAGCTAGGTATAGCGCAATCAGCCCTCGCGCGCTTTGAATCAGGCAGAACAAATCCAACTCTTTCCCTTCTTCAGAAGATTACATCCGGATTGGGACTAAAGCTTACTGTTATTTAGTCTAATCACTATCAATTCGCCGTACTTGTAGCCATCTCTGTTGGACTAGATATAACAGGAACTATTACAGTTGCTTCAGTTGTAGAAGTAGTGGATGTTGACACTGTAGGTGTAGGAGTTGTTTCAATGACAGGAGTAATCATGGGTGTTGTGGTGGCCTGGACAGTTTCAATAGTTTGAGTGGTTTCTGGAGTGCTGGAAGCAACTATATCAGTAGTTGTTGCAACTGGAGTCGTAACTACAGGAGTAGTCTGAACATCAAGCGGATTGACCCCCTTCATTTGATCGGCGGCAGTGCCATAAGTTGCGCCTCCGCCCTGCAGAAGAATTGTTTTTAGCTGATCCTTAGTGATACAGACATTATCAACACAGATATTACCATCGAAGCGCGCATCCTTCTTGAATTGAACGGTATTGTTATTAACAACGACACCTTCATTCGTAACTACCCCACTAAAATTGGCATCCACAGCGTTAAGTTTCTTCACATCGATCTGGTCGATGTAGGCGATCTTCGCCGTGAATCTGTCAAAGACCATGTTCTTCAGGGATTCCTGAATGGAGTCGACCTTGGTAGTAAGGTCAGTAACCTTCTGGTTAAGCTCCTTAATAGCCTGGAATGCAACAGCGACGAGGTTACCGTAGGAGATACCCATGGAACCGTCGGTGCCGTCTACTACTTCAGGTATGAGTGGTTTGAGCTCCTGGGCTATGAAGCCTACCTGTGGGAGGTTGGAGCCTTTCATGGTGTAGGAACGGGGGGTGGTCTTCATT
>JAPLZI010000015.1 GCA_026395095.1 Candidatus Tayloriibacteriota bacterium | reverse complement strand
CTTCTATCGATATCCAACACGCCCTTGGTGCCGATATTATTTTTGTTCTTGATGAATGTGCCCAGATAAACGCACCCTATGAATATCAGAAGATGGCAGTTCGGCGGACGAACGAGTGGGCTAGGCGGTGTTTGGAACATCACCAGAAACTAAATCAAGGAAACAATGGCGAAAGTCCGGCCTTGTTCGGCATCGTCCAAGGCGCGCGTTTTGAGGATCTTCGACGGGCAAGCGCTAAAGCTATCGGCGCTATGGATTTCGACGGGTTTGGGATCGGCGGTACCTTCGAAAAGGCCGATATGGCGACCGCCGTCGGTTGGGTTTGCGATGAATTGCCGGAAGGGAAACCGAGGCATCTGCTCGGTATCGGCGAGCCGGAGGATTTGATTCTAGGGATTGAGAATGGCGCTGACACCTTCGATTGTGCCGCCCCCACACGGCTGGGTCGAAATGGTTCGGCGTACATAAATTTTGGCCGCATCAATCTTCTAAACGCAAAATTCGTTTCAGATTTCTCGCCGCTCAATCCGAAGTGTGGTTGTTATACATGCAAGAATTACACTCGAGCCTATCTCGCGCACTTATTCAGGGCCAAAGAAATGCTTGCGGCCACTCTCACCTCTATTCACAACCTTTATTTTCTGGTGAATCTCGTTAAGGAAGCTCGCAAGGCGATCCTTGAAAATCGTTTCGATGAGTTTAAAAAGGAATTTTCACACAACAAATAAAGGGGAAGTTTTGAGTAAAAATAAATCACAACAGCACCGACACCTACCTCTACTCGTCAAAAATTTTCATTGACAGTGAGAAAGGTATTTTACCAGTAAATATGAACGAATGTGTTCATATGGCTGATATTATTTTGTTACTCATGAGCGCTTTACTGAGCCATGAATAAGTACATATTTATTTCCACAATGTCAATGAAAATTTTTCAGGAAT
The DNA here is from genome assembly GCA_026395095.1 of Candidatus Tayloriibacteriota bacterium. Classification (GTDB taxonomy): domain Bacteria; phylum Patescibacteriota; class Minisyncoccia; order Phycocordibacterales; family PALSA-1337; genus C7867-002. The sequence continues at coordinate 2,876 of JAPLZI010000015.1, read as the reverse complement.
CGACATACCAACCCGGGTGGACGTTACTTTAAGACAATTTTTACCCCTCATTCCTCCTTCTGTGCCCGAAAAACAGCCTAATGTTAAAAAGGTGCAAAAGGTGAAACGAAAAAAGGAAGTATTTCCTCCTTCCCCATATTTGTTAGTTTTCCTAAATTAAAAAGCGCGATTGTGATTATATCTCCCTGATTCTGAATTCCACTGGTGCGCGGTTGAGCCACCATTCTAGCTGTTCTAATGTCAGAAGCCCTTCTTGCGAACCCACGAACTGTACCACTGACATGGAATTGATCGGCGCCCACATCAGCGCCTCGAGTGGGGGCTTGCCCATCGCCAGAGCGGAAACGAATGTTGCCGAGAAGGCGTCGCCACAGCCCGTTCTTTCGAAAGGTAGCCGTGGGTCAGGATACATCGGTATATGATAATAATGGTCTCCTTCGAACATGTATGCTCCGCGTGTGCTGTCTGTAATGAGGACGATCTTCGGTCCAAATTTCGCCAAGCCTTTTAACAAAGTCTTTATGTCACGTGATTCGGTCTTCAGGATACGCTGGGCTTCTTCTAGATTCACGATGAGAACATCCGTCCTAGAATAAATCCGCCCAAGTTCTTCTACCCCGAGTTTTATCTGAAAAGTTCCAGGCTGGAAGGCCAGCTTCACTTTGGGATTTGCGTGCAGATAATCAGCGATGGCCACATGATATGGAAAAGTATTAGAAGCCAAGGAAGTAAGATATATCCATTTTGGGGCCGGTGTCATGGGCAGCACGGGTAAGCGGTAGTCATAAGCGATGTGATTGACCAGGATAGTCCGGTCGGATTCATACCAAAGCACGAAGTGATAGTTGGTCGGCTGATTCTTGTGGACTTTTACATATTCCGTCGAGACTTTATTTTTCTTGAGTTCCATCATGCAGTCGTGGCCATTTTCATCTCCGCCGATATTTGTTAGGAGCGCAGAATGCAGATTGAGACGGGCGGCAGTCACGGCGGCATTGGCCGCATTACCTACAGCTCGGACGACTTTTACATATTCGAATGGGACCTTGTCCCCAAAGCGTAAACATAATTCACAATTCTCGTGATTGATTTTACAGTGGACATTGGCGTCCTTAAGGCGGATGAAAGCATCAGTAGTCAGATCGCCTATAGACAGGAAATCAATATGCGGTTTAAACATGTTCAAATTATATCATATGGTATAATTAGCGGCATGAATTCGCTTAGGGATTATGTTTCCGAGGCCAGGCGGAATAGATCAGCCATAGGACATTTCAATATCTCAACTCTCGACGGCGTCTTTGCGGTCGCTGATGCGGCTGCCAACCTCAAATTACCAGTCATTATCGGTGTTTCAGAAGGTGAACGAGATTACACGGGAGTGAGGCAGATTGCGGCAATAATAAAGAGCTTGCGTGAGGAAAAGAACCAACCGATATTTCTGAACGCGGATCATACTTATTCCTTTGAGCGGGTGAAGGAAGCCATTGACGCGGGTTTCGACGCGGTTATTTTTGACGGGGCAAAATTACCTATGAAGGAAAATATCGAAATCACGAAAAAATGCGTCGAATATGGTAGAAAATCAGGCCACGACATCCTCATGGAGGGGGAGCTAGGGTTTATCGGCACTTCATCGAAAGTTTTAGATGAGATTCCTCCAGGTGCAGTCGTCAAAGAGGAACAAATGACCAAAGTCGGTGACGCACTATTATTCGTGCGGGGAACAGGAATCGACCTTCTAGCTCCGGCTGTTGGCAATATTCACGGTGTCCTGAGGGGCGGCGATCCTGCACTCAATACGAACCGCGTAAAGGAGTTGAGCGAGGCTCTGGATATGCCACTAGTGCTTCATGGTGCTTCCGGGAACACTTCCGATGATGTCATCAAATGCGTAAGGAATGGCGTGACGATAGTTCATGTCAATACGGAGCTTCGTTTGGCTTATCGAACAGGCCTAGTGAAGTCACTTTCAGAAAATCCGGATGAGGTCGCTCCGTACAAATTCCTGAAGCCGGCGAAGCTCGCCATGCAGAAGGTAATCGAGGAAAAGCTTAAAATCTTGCAAAATTCCTGAAATACCAGTAGGATACCTCCCATGTTGTCATTAAATGTAGAAAAGCGTGATCTCAAGGTCCGCGCCGATAAAGTCCGCCAAAACGCCAGAATGCCCGCTATTTACTATGGTCCGAAGGAAGCTTCGACCGCTGTTACCGTTTCCATGAATGATTTCAAGGAGGTTTTCAAGCAGGTCGGCGAGTCATCGGTCATTATTCTGAAGGATAGCGAGGCTGAACACGAGGTACTCATACATGAAGTCGATATCCATCCTGTCTCCGGCGAGCCCCGTCACGCGGATTTTTATGTGATAGAAAAGGGCAAGAAGGTCAAAGTTTACATACCGTTAGTCTGGAGCGGTGTTTCTCCGGCAGTCAAGGATAAGGGTGGAATTCTCATCAAGGTTATGCGTGAGATCGAAGTCGAAGCCGCACCTCGAGATCTGCCACGCGAACTTGCTGTGGATATCTCCAAGCTCATCGAACTCAACGATACTATTCATGCCAAAGATATTTCTGTGCCGGCCGGTGTCGAACTCAAAGTCAGCGCAGATGAAGTAGTCGCGTCAGTGACCGAAGCCAAGGAAGAAGTGGTTGAGGCACCTGCGTTGGATCTATCTGCTATCGAAGTGGAGGCCAAAGGCAAGGAAGCCAAAGAAGGTGAAGCTGGTGCAGCCGGAGCTGGTGCTGCCGGTGCTGATGCCAAGGGTGCTACGCCTGCTGCTGGAGGTGCTGGAAAGAAGGAAGACAAAAAGGGAGGTGATAAGAAATAGATAGGGTATAATAGGTAGGTGAACAAAAGACCTTTTATGATCGGTT
>JAPLZI010000014.1:11450-12124 GCA_026395095.1 Candidatus Tayloriibacteriota bacterium | reverse complement strand
GCCGGCAAAGATTTTTCAGATATCAGGATCATTACATCTGACAACATTGAAGTTCCTTATTTCCTGACACAAAACGCGGTTGTCCACAGCGGTGACGAAGCGGCAAGTATTTTGAACATGACGGATATTGGCGGAGAGAGGACATTCGTTCTAGACACGGGGAGCGAGGGTCGTGTCCATAATGGTTTGAGCCTGGATACGAGCACAAAGAATTTCAGGCGCAGGGTCAGCGTCTTTTCATCGTCGGAGCTTCTGGATCTTTCGCGTTCGAATTGGCATCCAGTGACGACGAGTGGCTACATCTTCAAGTTCACGGATCCTGTGACTGGTTTTACATCGGGAAAGAACAGCATAAATTTCCCGGCGAATACGGCCCGATACTTAAAAGTCGTTATTAATGCTGGGGATGAAGGAGTTGTCGGCGTTAACAGCGCTCGGATTTTCAGTGATACGCGGATAGATGTGCCGAGCTACGAGAACACTGTCTCTGTTACGACCTTCAATAATCCGACGCATCGGACCACGGAGGTCACGATAGATCAGAAGATTTCTGGCCACATGACCAATGCCGTTACTCTGGATGCTACGGACAAGAATTTCAGCAGGCGAGTCATCGTCGAAACTTCAGATGACATGAATTCATGGCGACAAGTCGGGGAGGGCTCTATCTCCGG
>JAPLZI010000014.1:10480-11439 GCA_026395095.1 Candidatus Tayloriibacteriota bacterium | reverse complement strand
GCTCTATCTCCGGCGTACAGACTCCGCTTTTCAGCGGCAAGTCTATGCGCGTCACATATCCGACGGCAAAGACAAGATATTTGAGGATCTCTATCGTCAACGACGACAATCGTCCGCTTGTAATAGCATCGACTGCTCTCGTCGAGGGTCCAATAGTCTCGGCGATCTTTGAGACGCGTCCGGGCGAATCCTATCGGCTTTACTACGGCAATCCTTCGGCATATCAGCCGACATATGATATTGCGCGCATCTCTACTTACATAGAGACGAACCTGCTCCCATTAGCGACGGTTGGGAGCGAGTCGGCTAATTCTCTGTATGTCGCGCCTGCTGCACCGGTTATTCCATATACGGAGAGTCATCGTGGTCTCTTGAATGGACTTCTGGTCCTCATAGTCATCATTCTGGCTGGTGGCATTGGTTGGTATATTCACGGTTATATAAAAAGTCACAAGGAATTGTCTACAACACAAGAGCCGTTTGTAAAACAAGAGCCGCCGACGAAGCAGGAACCGCCACAAGGTACTGAAGGAACTAGCCAGAATAACTTGTAAATAATCTAAATAAAAAAGCCTTGCGGTTGGGCCGCAAGGCTGGGGTGAAATCGAAGGCGAACGATGACTTTGTGATCTGTGCCGCACCGGTGTGGCTCAATGATGGTGAACCCCGGCGTCGAGGGTTTTACCAGTTGCCACGAGATCGTTCATGTAGTCGGCGATCATCCGATCGTAACGAGCCGTGGCCTCGAAAGCCTTGGCGGCGAGGCGGAAACGGAAATTTTCAGAAAAAGTTCCACCGGCTTTTATGACGAGGCCAACCTCCACGTAGTCCTCCGGATCGCAGACCGCGACCACCATCGATTTGTAGTTCTTTGCGGCGGCACGCAAGAGTGATGGTCCGCCGATGTCGATTTCCTCGATCGAGGGATTGGCGGCGAAATCATAGAGATTGACGACGAC
>JAPLZI010000014.1:8491-10419 GCA_026395095.1 Candidatus Tayloriibacteriota bacterium | reverse complement strand
GACGCGATGTTTTTCTTTTCGGATGTCCCCGAGGATGCCGCCATGAATAAGTGGGTGGAGTGTTTTCACTCGGCCATCCAGTATCTCGGGAAAGCCGGTCACTTCGACGACCGACATACAAAGGATGCCGGCGTCCTTGATGGCCTTGCATGTTCCGCCGGTCGAGACGATTTCGACACCTGCGTTACTAAGGGTCACAGCAAAAGGTATTAACCCTGTTTTATCTGTGACAGATATGAGTGCTCTCATGGAATTTGGTTTTTTTGATTGTTGTTGCTGTTCCATAGGCTACATTAGCACTATATTTTAAGCAGTCAATCGTGCTAATCTATCCGTTCATGTCCAAGATGAAAGACAACCAGAACGCGCAGGCATTCAGCGGCGATACGATCATCCGTTTTGAGGATGTTTCCTATGAATGGGGCCACAATAAGCCTATTCTCGACGAGGTGAGCTTTACGGTACGCCGAGGCACTAATGTGACCATAATGGGGCAAAATGGGGCTGGGAAGACCACTATATTCGGCCTTATACTCGGTACTGCAGGCCAGGAGGGCTGGAAGCCGGAATTAGGGGAGATACATGTGACCAGAGGCGCTACGGTGGCGACGGCCAGGCAGGTGATTCCGCGTGATCAGATGACGCTGACTCTGCGGGAATTTTTCGCCGGCTGTTTCAAGGAAAAGATCTATGATCTGGATCCGCGCATAGATGAGGTGTTGGCTGTGGTGAACTTGCACACGCACAAGAGTACGACTGATCTGAAGGACCGATTGATCAAGACTTTTTCCGGTGGCCAACAGGCGCGGCTCTTGCTCGCCTCGGCTCTCATCCAAAATCCGGACATTCTGCTTCTCGACGAGCCGACGAATAATCTCGACAAGGCTGGCATCGAACACCTGACGCAGTTTCTCGTAGATTATAAGAAGACTTGTCTGGTCATTTCGCACGATGCTGATTTCCTGAATGCATTCACGCACGGAGTTCTGTATCTGGATGTGCATACTCGCAAGGTGGAACAATATGTCGGCGACTACAAAGATGTGGTTTCGCAGATCTCGGCGCGCATAGAAAAGGAGAACATGGAGAATGCCCGCCTGGCGAAGGAGATCCAAGCCAAGAAGGACCAAGCCGGCATCTTCGCCATGAAGGGTGGCCAGATGCGCCTCGTGGCCAAGCGTATGCGCGAGAAGGCCGAGGAGCTCGAGGAAGATATTGTGGAAGTCCGCAAGGAGGACCGCACCATAAAGCCGTTCGTCATACCTTCACAGCCAGATCTCGTGGGTGAGGTCATCAAGATCAGTTCGTATTCCATGATCAGTCCGAAGACCCACAAACCCGTCACTCTCAAATGTTCCATCGGCTTGCGCAAGAAGATGCATCTCCTCCTCTCCGGCCCGAATGGAGTGGGAAAGTCGTCGCTTTTGGAGAAGATTGTGAATGAAGGGTCGGCTGGAAAAGATGGAATAACAATCACCGAGGGTATCCGCGTCGGCTACTACCGTCAGGATTTCTCCATGATGGACTTCAACGACACCGTCTACGAATCCCTCGAAAAGATTGTCCGCTCTGTCGAAGGTCGCCTCATCGAAACCGAGGTCCGTGCCGTCGCTGCCAGTTTTCTCATTGGCAAAGATGCCATTCATACCAAGATCGGCTCTCTTTCTGAAGGTCAGAAGGGTCTCGTCGCTTTTGCTCGCCTTGTTTTGCTGAGGCCCGGTTTGCTAATTTTGGATGAACCTACCAACCACATCAATTTCCGCCATCTTCCCGTTATCGCTGCCGCCCTCGATAAATACGAAGGGGCGATGATCCTGGTGAGTCACGTGCCGGAATTTGTTAAGCAGATACGTATAGATGAGGTGCTGGAGATGGGGAAATATGTGTAGAATTTTGGATATTTACAATTTGAATAATAGTGCTAATTT
>JAPLZI010000014.1:6439-8454 GCA_026395095.1 Candidatus Tayloriibacteriota bacterium | reverse complement strand
TTAAAATTTACAAACTATGACCATGAAAGAACAATATGGATTACTCTTAGGTGTTATGCTCGGTGTAGTTGGAGGTTTGTTGGCACCAATAGTTGATAGATACTTTTCTAAATTTGGAATGTTGTACGAGGTTCCGGTAGCTCTACTTTTCTTTGGAACAATGTGGTTTATCGAAAGACATATTAGTAAAGGAAGAGGTAATTCCTAATGGTTACTCATCCATTTTGATGTTAAAACATATAACCGAACAATTTAATAACGACCCGTTGGTCACATTCGAATATACGGATGCGGATACATTCGATTGTCTAGATTCGGATAAGGAACATATTAAACAGAGTTACGGTATCTGTTTTTGCGATGGCAAGCTCGTCATTGTGTTCGGCTATTTTGGCGGCAAGGATAGGGAGTGGGGTTTTCCTGGGGGAAGGATTGAAATTGGAGAGACTCCGGAAGAAGCGCTGAAGCGGGAGGTACAAGAGGAGTCAAATATGGAAGTCCTCTCATTCTTACCGCTTGGGTATCAGAAAGGCAGTAAGCCTGGACATGGATACTCATATCAGCTTCGGTATGTCTGCAGAGTCCGTCCGTATGGAGAATTCATATCTGATCCAGCTAACGGAACTATAACGGCGATCAAATTAATCGACCCTGCTGATTACAAGAAATATGTGAATTGGGGCAAGATAGGGGATCGTTTTGTAGAGAGAGGATTGGAGTTGTTGCCGAGACTCGAGAAAAAATAAAAATACAGGTAATTCTGTTACAACACAAAAATTTTATCATCGGAAGTTGTGTGCCAATGATTTTTTGTTAAAATTGTCGTCATCAGACGGTAAGTTTTTCTCGGATTTCAAGACAAAATACAATTAAATAATACGGTAACGCTCAAAGTTACCGAGAGTTCGCTTATTTGTTTGGGTTAATTATTATTAACTAATATTTTATATATGGAAGAAGAAATAAAAAACAACATTGTCATTTATGAGGGAGAGGGTGGAAAGATTGAATTACGTGCGGATATCGAGAAAGACACGTTGTGGACGACCCAAAAGACAGTAGCTGATCTTTTCGATTGTTCTGCCGACAATGTGTCCTTGCACCTCAAGAACATATTTAGCAGTGGAGAGCTTGATAAGCATTCAGTTACCGAGGAATTCTCGGTAACTGCCAGCGATGGAAAGAAATACAAGGTTAAGCATTACAACCTCGATGCCATTATTGCAGTCGGTTATCGAGTAAATTCTAAGAAAGCCACTCAGTTTCGTATTTGGGCAACAGGGATCATCCGCAATTATTTGGTTGAAGGACATGCCATCAACAGACCCCGACTAGAAGGAGCGCCGGAAAAGCTAGTCGGACTCTATAAGACTATTGCATTTCTTGAATCAAAGAGTCTTAGTGGAAAGCTAAAAGGAAAGATCACTCTCAAGTTGACCGAAGATATGGAATCAACCGGACTGTAGCCATTCCCAGTAAACATCCGTTCACCTATAATAGAGGGATGAAATGCGCGTCAGATTCAGAATTCCCTCGAGCAATCATTCATGTGGATGGGGACTCATTCTTCGTGGCGTGCGAACTCACGCGAAGGCCGTGGCTCAAGGGCAAGCCCTCGGCGACGGGACTGGAGCGTGGAATCGCCACCGCTGTCTCACCAGAAGCCAAAGCCAAGGGCGTCATTCGAGGCATGCGCCTGAGCGAGATACGCCGCGTATGTCCCGACATTGTCATATTGCCGTCCGACTATCGCATGTACTCCCAATACGCCGAGCGCATGTACTCCATCGTCAGGCGCTACGCCAGGGAAGTCGAGGAATATTCCATAGACGAATGTTTCGCCGATGTTACTGGGCTCGCTCACCGTACCGATGGGCCGCTCGAGTTGCGAGGCTTGTCGTATGAGGAGCTCGCCCACGCTATTCAGGACGAGCTGTATCGTTCCCTCGACATCACTTTTTCCATCGGTGTCGGCGTGAATAAAGTCACCGCCAAGATCGCCTCCAAATGGAAGA
>JAPLZI010000014.1:0-6400 GCA_026395095.1 Candidatus Tayloriibacteriota bacterium | reverse complement strand
GGAATAGGCACTGCCACTACTGTATTCTTGCGCAAACTTGGTATCGTCACTGCCCTCGACCTAGCTTCCAAGGACCGCGTTTGGGTTGCTGAACATTGTGACCGGCCGCTAGCCGAGATCTACGAGGAGTTCCAAGGAAATTTCGTGAAGGAGTTATCGGGTGGAGACGGCGGAGGTCTTGCTGGTGGTGGCCGCTCCGACGGCCCCGCTTCCGTCCAACGCACCCGCACATTCCATCCCGCTACATCCGACCATGCATTCCTCTGGTCGCAGATTTCCTATCACGTCGAAGATGCCTGCATGCGCTTGCGAACAAAAGGACTAGTCGCGTCTCATGTCGGTTTTTTCCTGAAGACCAGCGGATTTGAATACTTACGAGGGGAAGTTGAGTTGCCCGACAGAAGCTCTGCTCCTCATGAGATTTTGCGCGCCATAGAGCCGGCGTTTAAAAATGTTTGGAAAAATGTTGAGAAATGGATGATCGATGATTCAAAACGTATTTTATTTCGAGCTACCGGGATATCGCTTCGGGGTTTGACGCCTGTTGAAGCTAACACCAACACTGGTACTTTATTCGCCGTGCCGGCCAAACATTCGGCTTCAAATAAAGTGAGTCTCGCTATCGACCGCCTCGCTCGAAAATTCGGCAAGCACTCCGTCTTCCTCGGTTCAAGTTTCCGAGCTATGAAGCATGATGGCAGTTTTGCCGAACCTACCGGAAAGAATCGTGCTCTCAACATCATCTATCTCGGGGAGGTGAGATAAGTTACTATTTACAGTATTATGCACTACACCTACATCCTCCGCTGTTCTGACGACACTCTGTATGTTGGTTCTACGAACGATCTTGAGAAGCGTCTGCATGCGCACAATCATGCAAAATCAGGTGCTCATTACACGAAGATTCGTCGGCCGGTTATCCTCGTGCATAAGGAGCGGTTTCGTACTTTTGCCCGAGCGCGCGCTAGGGAAGCGGCACTAAAAAGACTCACTCGCGCGGAAAAATTGGAGCTAGTTAACACTAAAAAATAACTGTACAACCCCTTGACTTTTGGCTCATTTTAGACTATACTACCAGCGTAGGGTTAGTTCTTTGAGTTCAGAGCCACGGTGAGTCGAATGTGATTTGTGTAGCTCTATGGGACTTCTACTTTCTAAGTCCTCCCACTGCAATCATTTGCACTACACATCTTTCACCTCTTCCTCCTTCACCTTTGCTCCTTCAGCTCTTTTTACTTTCCGTTTTCCATAAGCCGATACACTTTGTATCGGCTTCATCTTTTATATAATAGACTCTATTACAACCCCAAACTTTTTAGGAAAATAGCTAGCTCCTCGCCGGAGATCGGCTTGTGGCTATTCGGGGCGAGTTTGCCCAGTCGGATATTCAGAACATCGGTACGCAATACAGTCGCGATTTCATTCTGGAATAGGGCGAGTATGTTGCCGAGCGAGTAGGCGTTTCCAGCCAAGCTCACAGTGAATGTAACAGGATCCACGATCTCGACTCGCGGGAATACAGTTGGGCCGCCGGCGATAGTTATTCCTGCGTCCATCTTTTCCTTGAAGTTCGCACGCAACGGCTGGCGTGTAGTGACTAGATATTTTTTCGGATGGGCGTACTTCGGATTTTCCAGGCGGTCGATGATGCGACGATCGTTGGTGAGAATGACGAGCCCTGCCGCGGACTTTTCCAGAGTGCCGACATGGAAGACGCCTTTGAGTGGAATTGACTGGATGATATCCTTGCCGGATTTTTTGTCTGCGGAAACGGGCATGCCGGCTGGCTTGTTAAAAGAGTAATAGACATAATTCGCGGGTTTTGCACCACCGCGAACTTCGACTGCATCTTCGGCCTTGATCTTTTCCCCGAGCACGGCGATATGACCATTCACAGTGACGGCTTTCTTGCGGATGAGATCGTCAGCCGAACGGCGCGTAGCAAGGCCCTTTAGAGCCAGGTATTTATTGATGCGCATAGGATATTCGGGCTTATCGGCCGTGGAATCAGCTTTTGAATAGGATGTGGGGTGTTTTTGCATGATCATAATAAGGAGATTAGCACAAATCTCGCATATTGACACTCGTGTCAGATTGTATTAAGGTTTTTTGCAGTACAGTAAAACTTCAGTTCAACCAACAATAGAGGTTCAGCACATGAAAAATCTCATAGTCTATACGTGGCGCAGTTTCTGGCAAAACTTTTTTTCGCCGATTCCGAATCAAGGTAATAGGCCGGTTTCAGTCCCAGTCCAAACTAAAACAGCTCCAAATCCGGGCGTGGCCGTTCCAAAGGATCCGGCATCTGCAAGAGAGTATAAGCCCGCCATTATACCTGAGCTTGTCGATGAACCCAGGCCGTTGTCGACACCTGAAAAAGAAATTTCTCCGGCTCTGGACATTCTCGAAGGTGGACTTGAGATTCACCCTCGCTATGCTGAGTCCTTCTGGACGGAACTCGGTATGCGCAACACCTTGAATGAGCTCGTCGAGCTCTATAATCTTGTCAGAGAAGAGAGTGAGTATGCTCGGCACGTTCTTGCCAAAATTGAGGCACTCACGGGCGACAGCTTTGATGCTGTAGAGGCACTCTATAAAGGGAGTGTACACACCAATTCACTAACCAGTCTTCTCCTTAGGAAAGCTCTCGGTCTTGCGACGGAGCCGTCTCATTGTATTGCTCTCATGCGGGACGCCAAAGACTTCGATAGCGACAAAGACCCACAGGTCGTCATTGCGGCGGTTAAAGCTCTGGACTGGCCGAAGGATAGGTTGGAAAAATTGCGCGACGAGGCGGAAGATTCCGATTACGACGAGATTGTTGACGTTGCCATGATCAAGCTCGTCGGGTTTTGTACAAACGTTATCGAAATTCTTGATTACTATCTGGATTGTGTTGACAATTGGGAGAACGCAGACGAGAAAGTATTCGCTGCGATCTATCAAAAACTGTTCGAACTCGCTACTTGTCAGGAGTTGCAGACTATCTCGAGGCTCGCTGACCAGTTCAACAAAGGCAGACAGCTCAGAATGGCCGTCGATAAGTTCTTGAGGCCGTCGACGAGTTCCTGAAGAAATAGTCGTTCACAGCTCGCTTCAGTTTCCATTCCGTTTTTATCTCAGCCCGCGCGCCCAGAGTGTGCGGGTTTTTTTGTTATTTAGAGGCGCTATTTCCCGCCACATAGCCGGTTGTCCAGCACAGTTGCAGACTGTACCCGCCGGAAGGGCGATTTATGTCTAGGAGATCACCAACTATGTGCAAATTTTCGATGAGGCGCGAACGCATAGTCCGCCAGTCAATCTCTGTAAGCGCCACACCGCCGGAGGTGATGATCGCTTTGTCTGCGCCAAGAAGTCGAGTCGGGCGGATGTGAATGTCCTTCAGAACTTTTACGAGGGTGAGGCGTTCTTCTCGCGTGACGCTATGGCAAAATGTGTCCGGATCAATGCCGGATTTTTCTATGACCACTGGCGCGAGCGGGGCAGGGATGAGAGATCCGATCGCATTCTTGAACATCTTGTTGCTTTCCATGGCGAACAATTTTTGCAGCGCAGTATTTAGGGTTGAATAATCATGTTGAGGTAGGAGGTCGAGTGATATCACTACCTCGCCGTATTTGAGAAGTTCGCCGACTTCCGAGCTCATATTGAGCACAGCTGGACCTGACAGACCGAAATGCGTGAATAGGACTTTGCCTTTCTTGACTGCATTCCTGTGCCCAGCACGATTTGAGGAATCGCCTCGGCCATCAGACTGCTTCACGCCGTTTTGAAAAAGAGTGATCTTGGCATTCGGCAGGGAAAATCCTGAAAGTTTCTTGACCCAATCATCGGCAACCTCTATAGGCACAAGCGAAACTTTTGGTTCGGCGATCGTGTGGCCGATTTTCTCGAGCCACATGAATCCGTCGCCTGTCGAGCCGGTTTCAGGATGTGACTTGCCGCCAGTTGCCAGAATGAAGGAACGAGCGTGAATAATCTCGCTATTTTTATTGTCACTGCCACTACCTTTATTTTTTAATTTTACTGCGTCTATGCATCCCGGCTGTGTCTGAACGAATCCTATGACTTCCGCATTTGATCGGATGGTCACTTTACCTTCCTTCAAGTATCTGATCATCACCTCCCAAACGGATTTGGCCGAATCAGAAACAGGGAAGACGCGTTTCTCGGCTTCTATTTTCGTCGGCATATCGTGCGAGTGAAAAAATTCTAGAGTTTCGGCGACGCTATGTTGTGAGAAAGCGGAAAAAAGAAATTTATCACTATCTTTGAATTTAGCGAGAAGCGTGCGGTCGTCCATTTCGGCATTCGTGACATTGCACCTGCCACCGCCAGTTATGAGTAGTTTTTTCCCGAGTCCTTCGTTTTTTTCGAGCAGTAACACGTTTAGTCCGCGTTCTGCAGCTCGCCCGGCGGCCATCATTCCGGCCGGTCCGCCGCCTATGACGACTACATCGTATTTCATAACGGCATATTAGCATATACGAGCATTGACGGCTCTGTTGGATAGTGGTAGAAATTGCGGAGAACAGCTGAACAGAAACTGCTAGCAAATCCAAGGAAAGTCCTTTTTATGAATAAATTCGAGCCTCTCATCGCGTTTTTGTTGCTTGTGACGTTGCTCTTAACCGCTGTTGGAGCATTACTCTTGTTGATTATTAATCGGAATAATCGGCAAAGGAAAAACACTCTCGCCGTGATCGTCAGCGATATCCTCGCGGAATGTTACGGAAAGTATCCGGAATGCTATGGCGGCCGCGTGGTCAGGTTCATTTATCCGGTTCTAGGTAAGGTTCCGGGAAAACGCAAAATATGCTGGGTGCGAATAGATGTTTCAAGACTTTTGCGTACGGCTACTGTCTGCTATGCGTTTGAGGCCAATTGTGCCGAACGCAATTTTGCGGACAAGTTGGTTACCGCTCTCAATAATAACAGTATTTACGCGACGCTCCGATGTGATGGCAATCAACCGACCGATGGGGAACTGGGTTTACCGCCGTTGGTGACGGTTTGTCATGGTTCGAGAGGTCCGATTGATGCGGAAGATCCGGACGATGTTACCGATCAAACGGAGAAGTACGGCGGCTAATCCTAGTTTGTGTCCCAGAGTTTATACCCCCGACAGCTTAATTGTTGTTCGGGGGCTCATTTTTTATCGTCTTGACTTCCTTGTCCTATCAGGTAGTATAGCGTTTACGCCTCGAAAACGAGGTGGGCACTTTGAAAGTCAAATATTATTGAGAATGTATTAATTTCGAGCGCCATTTCACTAACCCGAAATGACGTCCGAAGTGCAAGTACAAATGTTTATTTCAACAATGATTTAGTGAGCTCATAGATTCAATGAGCTCATGGAGTCTAGGATCAACACCAGTTAATTTTTGCGAATACGATCTAGGAAGTTCGAAGCCCGCTTCATTGCGGAACTAGCGCCTTCTATTTTGTTCCGTTCGCTTATTAGTTAAGAGTTTGATCCTAGCTCAGGATGAACGCTGGCGGCGTGGATAAGGCATGCAAGTCAAGGGGGCCTCGCAAGAGGCAACCGGCAGACGAGGTAGTAATAAATAGGTACGCACCCTGGAGTCGGGCATAGCTCGTCGAAAGACGAGGTAATTCCCGATAGTCTCGCAAGAGTAAAGTTTTTCGCTCCGGGAGCGGCCTGTTCGGTATCAGCTAGTTGGTAGGGTAAAAGCCTACCAAGGCTATGACGCCTACGGCCCATACACCTACGGGTGGCTGCAGTCGAGAATCTTCCGCAATGGACGAAAGTCTGACGGAGCGACGCCGCGTGGAGGATGAAGTGCTTCGGCATGTAAACTCCTTTTGCCAGGGAAAAAGTTTATTGATTGTACCTGGAGAATAAGAGGTTGCTAAACTCGTGCCAGCAGCAGCGGTAATACGAGTGCCTCGAGCGTTATCCGGAATCATTGGGCGTAAAGGGTGTGTAGGTGGCGATGTTAGTCTCCCGTAAAATTCCTCGGCTCAACCGGGGGCGCGCGGGAGAAACGGCATTGCTTGAGGTTGGTAGGGGTCTCTGGAACTCTAAGTGTAGCGGTGAAATGCGTTGATATTTAGGGGAACACCAAAAGCGAAGGCAATTCACTAGCACATATCTGACACTCAAGCACGAAAGCGTGGGTAGCGAATGGGATTAGATACCCCAGTAGTCCACGCCCTAAACGATGATCTCTCGCTTTGAGGAGTATCGACCCTCTTCGAGGCTAAGCTAACGCGATAAGAGATCCGCCTGGGTAGTACGGCCGCAAGGTTGAAACTCAAAGGAATAGACGGGGACTTGCACAAGCGGTGGAACATGTGGTTTAATTCGACGATAAACGAAGAACCTTACCAGGGTTAGAAATCCATTCGAAGACCAGCAGAAACGTTGGTCGCCGCA
>JAPLZI010000032.1:8567-26213 GCA_026395095.1 Candidatus Tayloriibacteriota bacterium | reverse complement strand
CCTAGAGCGCGCCGAAGAAGTCCTGCGCAAAGTTGGCCTCTGGGAAAAGCGCAATGAGCTAGCCAGGAATCTCTCATATGGCCAGCGCAAACTTCTCGAGATCGCGCGCATGCTCGCTATGATTCATTCCAATGCTGGCGACATAGAGGTCATCTTCTTCGATGAGCCGTACGCTGGGCTTTTCCCTGAAATGCTAAAAATAGTTGAGATCGTTATGCGCGAATTGCGAGATCAAGGCAAAGCCATCGTTCTCGTCGAACACAACATGGATCTTATCCGCTCGCTTTCTGATTATCTATATGTTCTCGACGCTGGCCAACTTCTCGCCGAAGGTAAGCCGGACGAAGTTCTGTCGCACAAAGATGTTATTGAGGCGTATTTGGGAGAGTGAAGTTTTTCCATAAACTAATTAATTTTTACTTGCGTCACACATTTTTCACCCTGTGAACTTCACGCGGATTTTTGAGTTGATAAAATTATGGGGTGATTAAGCTCAAATTAACTGTACATGTTCAAGCTCGGCTTTATGAACGAAACATCGATATCGATCATGTTAAAAAAGCGATTGAAAAACCCGACGAAATACGACATGACCAATATGGTAGTAGAGTAAAGAAAAAGATTGGAGAAAAAATGATTGTTGTGGTATATTCAAATGAGAAATTTCGCGACCAACCGAGTCTATTTCTTATAGTAACTGCTTACTATATAACTAAATAAATCAATGAAATTTAATTATGATACAGTTGCAGATGCGGCATACCTCCATGTGAATGAAGGTAAAATAGCGAAAACCGTCGAAATCAAGGATGGTGTCAATGTTGATGTTGGAAAAAAGGGTACAATCATCGGTATAGAGATATTGAATTTCTCATTTCAGCAAAACATACAAAAACTTCGGAACAGTGTTAAGGAAGGACTTCCTATTCAAATAACTTCAGGAACCCCGGTTATTGCATAATTTTCATTTGTGTATCCATTGCGCCATTTTCTCGAAATGGTAGTATTTCCTTATACAACTAATATTATTTATCATGTCAAAAACAACAAAAATCGTCGTCGGTGTCATCGTTTTAATCCTCATAATTCTCGGTGTTTCGAATGTTGGCAAAAGGTCTGTGTCAGGTGGACCATTTAAAATAGGCGTGATTCTTCCACTTTCAGGTCCGGCTGCTACTATGGGTGAGTCATCAAAAAAATCAGTAGAACTCGCACTATCGAATATCCCTGAAGCCAAAAAATTAAAAGTTGAAATTATATACGGCGATGATCAGCTCGATCCTAAGCAAACGGTTTCGGTTGCACAAAAAATGATTGATACAGATGGTGTTTCTGCCCTTATAACATATAGTTCTCCGTCTTCAGTAGCGGATGCTTGGTCCGGAAGCACAAGCCAGAGCGATTGAAGAATTACTCTTAAGAGGTAAATACAAAAAGATTGCTCTTATATGGAATCAATCTGATGGTCCGAAATCTGTTCATGATGCGATAATTAAAGTATTGTCTGCTGACAGTGCATATACAGTTGTAGCGGATGAATCAGTAACTAAAGGTGAAAATGATTTTAAGACATCAATAGCCAAAATCAAAGCTGCTAAGCCTGAAGTTGTAATGGCCTATATTTCGCCTCAAGTTGGCATTTTTGCTAAGCAAGCAAAAGACTTAAAATTAAATGTTCCTTTTGTGGGTGGTCCACCGTTTGAGATAATGGATCAGATAATTGCTGCCCAAGGGGGCTTAGATAATCAATTATTTGTGGCAAATGATAATGTTGCGTATACAGACGCTTTTTATAAAAAATATGACATATATCCAACGATTGCAGGAGATTATGCTTATGACGCAGTTAGTCAATTGATTGAAGCAGTAAATGTTGATAATTCAAAGGCGTCTATCATTAAGTTTTTGAGAGGTGATTTTAAAGGTGTATCGGGAATATATGAAAATAATGGAGATGGTTCGTTTGATGTTGTACAAGTTGTGAAAAAGTGGAATGGTGAAAAATTTGTGGTAGTAAAATAAATAAATGCCTACCGAAAAACTCCTTTCTCTGAACAACATCCACGTCCACTATGGCGGGGTTAAGGCGCTAGACGGAGTGTCGGTTTCGATAGATGAAGGGGAGGTAGTGGCGCTCATGGGCCCGAATGGCGCGGGGAAGTCGACGATACTGAAGACGATCTTTGGCTTGGCGCCGATAGAGTCGGGAACGGTCGCTTGGGAAGGCCAAAACTTTAAGCCAGTGTCATATGAGGTCGTGAAGCGCGGCATTTCATTCGTGCCGCAAGGAAGGCGCGTCTTCAAACATCTCACAGTCTATGAGAATATCGAGATTGGCGGCTGGGATGTGCCTGTCAATGAACGCAAAGAGCGCATCGAGAATGTTCTTGAATTATTTCCTGCATTGCGACCGAAGCTCAAGGCAAAATCCGGGACATTGTCTGGTGGACAACAGCAGATGCTGGCGATCGCCCGCGGACTCATGATCGATCCGAAAGTTCTACTACTCGATGAGCCGTCCTTAGGGCTTGCGCCAAAGATAGTCAAGGAGGTTTTCGCCAAGATTCGTGAGATAAACGAACGCCGCAAGACCGCTATATTTGTAGTTGAGCACAACCTGAAATCGCTCCTAGAGATCACTACTCGCGCTTATGTCCTGGATAAAGGCAGGATCTATGCCGAAGGTAAGCCGCGAGAAATCATCGAAAAAGGCATACTCCAGAAGGTTTTCCTTTCTCAATAAAATGTGTTACTATGGCGGTCATCTAATCTAAATAATCATATGCCAACAGACACCCAGTATTTGACCGCGGAGAAGTTCGCTGAGCTCGAAAAGGAGCTCAATTTCCTGAAGACAGAGAGGCGCAAAGAAGTCGCAGAGCATCTCGAGTATGCAAAGAAGCTTGGCGATCTTTCGGAGAATGCTGAATACCACCAGGCTCGCGAGGAACAGGCCATGGTTGAGGATCGCATCCATCGTCTCGAAGAACTTTTGAAGAATTCTTCATTGATCCAGAAGGGAGGCGAAGGCAAGGATGTGATCACTATCGGCACTACATTTAGGCTTAATAAGAACGGTGACAACAAATCGTATCTCTATACCATCGTCGGTTCCGAGGAATCAGACATGTCTTCAGGCAAGATTTCCAATCTTTCTCCTTTAGGTTCTGCCTTGCTCGGCCACAAAGCCGGTGACAGTGTCGTAGTCAATACACCGAAAGGAACAGTCAGCTATACGATAGCCCATATAAAATAAGGTATAATCTACCCCATGGCCTCACTCGAAGAACTCAAAGAGACAAGGCTACGCAAACTGGAACTTTTACGGAAGGCTGGAATGGAAGCATATCCGGCGAAAGTTCCGCGCGATCATTGTCTCGCCGATGCCCGCAAGAAATTTGCTGAATATGAAAAATCAGGAAAGGTAGTCAATCTTGCCGGGCGTGTTATGGCTATTCGCGGACAAGGCGCGATCCTTTTTTTTGTTTTAGATGATGGCAAAGCGACCTTCCAGGCTGTGGTAAAAAAAGACGTTTTGGACGCAAAACTTTTTGATCTGTTGACTAGCGCCATCGATATCGGCGATGTCATAAGCGTGACTGGAACTTGTTTCAAGACTAATAAGGGCGAAGAGAGTATTTTAGTAAAATCATGGACTATGGCCTCGAAGTCGCTCCTGCCTTTGCCGGAAAAATGGCATGGCCTCGTTGATCCCGATGAACGGCTCCGCAAGAGATATCTCGATTTCATCATGGATCCGGGTTTGCGCGATTTGTTTAAAAAGAAGGCGGTTTTCTGGGATGCAACTCGCCGGATTTTGAAGACGGAAGGATTCCTAGAAGTTGAGACGCCTACATTGGAACTTACGACCGGCGGTGCTGAGGCGCGTCCATTCATGACTCACCACAATGATTATAACCTCGATGTTTATCTGCGCATATCAGTAGGTGAACTCTGGCAGAAGCGCTTGCTTGCCGCCGGTTTTCCCAGAGTTTTCGAGATAGGGCGTCTCTATAGGAATGAAGGATCCAGTCCGGAACACGCCCAGGAATTCACCAATCTGGAGTTTTATTGTTCATATATGGATATGGATGAAGGAATTTTGTTTACGGAAAAACTAATCAAGGAGGTTGTGCAGGAGACATTTGGGACTCTTTCATTCGAGATACAGGGAAATAAGGTAGATCTCTCGCCAGAATGGCCACGTGTGGATTATGTGGAGACCGTGGAAAAAATGACGGGAATAAATGTCCTCAAGGCCAACGAGAAAGATATGGAAAAGAAGCTCAAGGAATTGCATGTAGATTTCGAAGGTATGAATCGTGAGCGGCTCACGGACACTCTCTGGAAATATTGTCGGAAGCAGATCATCGGGCCAGCGTGGTTGGTCAATCATCCGAAACTAGTTTCGCCGCTTTCTAAGATCAATCCGAAGAATTCAGAAACAACTTTGCGAGCGCAGCTATTGTTGGCTGGCGCGGAAATGACCAACGGTTTTGCCGAACTCAATGATCCTATAGATCAGCGCGAGCGTTTCGATGTGCAAAAGAAACTTATTGATGCAGGAGACAAGGAAGCAATGATGCCGGATGAGGAATTCGTAGAGATGCTGGAGCATGCGATGCCGCCTGCCTTCGGTTTTGCCTACGGTGACAGATTATTCGCGACCCTCGCGGGGAAGCCTTTACGCGAAACCCAGCTTTTCCCGTTGATGCGGCCAAAAGGGTTAAGGAAGTGATTAAAAAGTCTCTCTATTTTGGAACTCGTGGCTTTACTCTTATAGAGCTTTTGGTTGTTATATCAACTATTGGCATGCTATCCTCGATTATCTTGGTTTCACTGAATGGAGCGAGAGCCAAAGCAAAAACTGCTGGTGTTATGGCCTTTGCGGCAAATATGTATCATGCAATGGGAGCCAATGCCGTGCTTGCGCTAAGCTTCGATGAAGGCTCAGGCATTGTCGCTCGCGATGTTTCGTTGCTGGGCAACAATAATGATGCCACCGTTCCTGCCTCTGGTACTACCTGGTCGTCAGATACTTATAGTCAGGCAGGTTCTAAATATTCAATGTATTTTAATGGATCAACAGGGTTAACCTTTAATAAACGACTCGGACTTTCCAATAGTAATTTCACAATCGCTCATTGGATAAAAACTTCCAGTAATGCTTCACAGATGTATACAGTCGGTAATGATTATTATAGCGGAAACGGATTTAGATTTGGGTTGAGTAGTGGAGTTATTTGGTTTTTAATAGGTAATAGCTCTTATACTTACAGTAATTGTGGGACTGTTGTTGTAAACGACGATTCATGGCATCACATAGTAGGAGTTTTTGATCGTACTAGTCGCCTTTTTACATGTTATTTGGATGGAAAGCAGGTTGGTACAGCAGTGTTGGCTTCCGATTTTCCAAATATGTCTGATCGTGCATCCGATTTCGGTGTAGGAAAGCCACCGTGTTGCACACCTTTTGTTGGTTATTTGGATGATGTCATCATATATGCACAGAATCTATCAGGTATTTCTATTCGTGAATTATACGAGTCCAGTAAAGGAAAATACTTGAGTCAAAAATAAATTTACTGACGACGTTTTCGCTATCCACAGGTTATCCACCTTTATTAATTGTGCTCAAAACAGAAAAGTGGGGTAGAATATCCATCAAGTGGGAAGAAGTGGTATGAGAAATAATCTGTTCGGATTCGCTAGACGAACCGACCCGATTACTTCACAAAAACATTTAAAACTTCTCGCGGGCATATCATGATCATCGGGACATATTTCCATACTATCGATGACAAGAACCGCTTGTCGCTTCCGTCCAAGTTCCGCAAGGAAATGGGTAGAAGCGTGGTGGTTACGCCCGGACTCGATTCCTGCCTGTTCGTCTTTACGGCGACGGAATGGGAACGCATCTCCGAGCGCTTGTCTGGAAAAGAAGCCTCGATGTTCAAGGCGGACAACCGGAGTCTCAACCGCTACCTATTAGGTATGGCGGTTGAGGTCGAGGTTGATGGAGCCGGCCGCATGCTCATTCCGGAACATCTCCGAGAGCGCGCCAAACTAAAGTCGAAGGTCGTTTTCATCGGCGTACGCGATCGGGTCGAGATCTGGGACGAGTCAATTTGGCAGGAATATGCCAAGACCGTCGAAGGCAAGGCAGATAGTCTTGCCGAAAAGTACGGTGAAGTAGGGATGATATAGCATGGTAAGCGTACATAAATCAGTTCTTTTACATGAAACAATAGAAAGTCTCATTTCGGCGCCGTCGAATGTCTCGAAGGAGTTTCCTTGGTATGTAGATGGAACTCTTGGCGGAGCCGGTCATACATTAGCGATAGCTGTAGCATTGAGGGGCAAAATCAACATAATAGGTATCGATCAGGATCCGGAAGCCATTCATCGAGCGGAAGAGACCTTAAAAGGAAGGGCTGAAAAGCTAATCCTAGAGTGCGAAAATTTCCGAAACATCGATAAAATCCTCGCGAAGCACAAGATCGATAAAGTAGACATGATATTGCTGGATCTCGGTATATCCTCGGACGAATTGCAAAATTCTGGCAGAGGATTCTCATTCCAGAAAGACGAGCCACTCCTTATGACTATGGGCGATTCAGCAGAATCGTGCAAAGCCGATCCAGTAGAGTATCCATTCACTGCTCGAGATATCCTGAACGACTGGAAGGAAGATGATATTGCCAATGTCATATTTGCCTACGGCGAAGAAGGATACGCAAGGAGGATAGCAAGAGCGGTTGTGAATTATCGATTGAAGAAGAAGATCGAAAGCACTAGTGAACTAGCGGAAATTGTGAGACAGGCAGTGCCACCGGCATATAGGCACAGGAAGATTAATCCGGCTACAAAAACATTTCAGGCTTTGAGGATCGCGGTAAATGATGAACTGAAAGCATTGGAAGAGGGACTGAATAAAAGCTACGAACATTTGAATAAAAACGGAAGGCTGGGAGTCATAGCATTCCATAGTTTAGAAGATAGGATCGTTAAAAATTTTATGAGAAGGGAGGAGGCGAATGGCGCGAAACTTATTCCGAGAAGAGCCGTCAAACCGACAGACACCGAAATAACGGAAAATCCACGGGCAAGAAGCGCAAAACTTAGAGTAATAGAAAAGCAATAGAGAAGTAAGAAAATATAAATATAAAAAGCGGAAAATTGAAATTTAAAATAACATGAAAAGAGTAATAGTAAGCACAGCCGGGCACATTCACGACCATAGGGCTAAATTATCATTGGTAATCCTAAGTGCTTGCGTTTTGGTGGCTGTTTTCTATGCGGTGAATCTTTATACGCTAGTTTCTCATACCATAGCTATTAAACAGATTGAAAGCCGGGCAGCCTCCCTGAGCGGTTCCTTGAGCGCTTTGGATGCCGAATACCTGAAGCTGACCAGCACCATTACACCAGATATTCTAGCGGAACATGGACTGGTAGCCGGTGAAGTAAGCCTGTATATAACCCGCCCGGCCCCGACTGCGTCAGCTGGAAATCTGGCTTCTTTGGGCAATGAACTCTAAACAACGATTTCGGGCACGATTCATCGGCATCGGTATTTTACTGATTGCCGGTGTTCTTACTTCATCTCTGTATTCGACGAGCATCATTCATGGGCAGGAATATAAAGGTAAAGCGCAGTCACAATATGTAAAGCCGCAAACCTCACTATTTGCTCGTAACTCAATATATTTTTCTGCAAAAGATGGAACACAGAGCGCAGCAGCTTCTGTCGGGAGCGGCTATACGATATTTATAAATCCCAAACTTCTCGTTGATTCAAAAGTTGTTTATGAAGCTCTCTCGAATTATTTGACGCTGGATCGAGGTGTGTTTATGTCAAAAGCAAATAAACCAAATGGTTTATATGAGGTTCTAGCAAACAAAATCGATGAGAAAATGGCCTTATCCATACAAGGGCTCGGTCTAAAAGGTGTTGGTGTTGCACAAGAGACATGGCGTGTTTATCCTGGGGGGAGCTTGGCGTCTCATGAGCTAGGAATCATAGGTGAGAGCGTCGCATCTTCTAGTGTTTCTGGCCGGTACGGGTTGGAACGCTATTACAACGATATTCTCGTTCGGAGCGGAAGTGGCTCATCTGTGAATATATTCGCGCAGCTGTTTTCCGAAATAGGCTCTGTCTTTAGCAGTAGTGTTGATTCGGGGGATCTGGTCACATCTATAGAGCCCACAGTGCAAACATATCTGGAAAAAGTGTTGTCGCAGGCTCAATTGGTTTGGAATCCGGATGAGATCGGCGGGATCATCATGGATCCGAACACCGGTCTGATTTACGCCATGGCATCACACCCGACTTTCGATCCGAATGATCTCAAATCCATAAAATCAGTGTCGATATTTTCAAATCCGCTGGTGGAAAATGTTTATGAAATGGGTTCGATCATGAAGCCCTTGACCATGGCTACAGCCTTGGACAGTGGGGCAGTCGACATTGATTCTACTTATGATGACCTTGGTTGTTTGACCTTAAATGAAAAAAAGATTTGCAATTTCGATAAAAAAGCTCGTGGCGTCATTCCGATGCAACAGATTTTGAGCCAATCCTTGAATATTGGAGCAGCTACAATTGCACTAAAAACCGGCGCCAAGGATTTTACGAAGTATTTTTCCAGTTTCGGCCTCGGTGGAAAATCAGGTATTGACCTGCCGAATGAGGCTATGCCACTCACTGATAACCTGAAAAATCCGCAGGATATCGACATCGCGACTGCATCATACGGCCAAGGTATTGCTGTCTCACCGTTGGGCATGATCAGAGCGCTTTCTGTCATTGCGAGTGGTGGCTATGTTGTGACTCCGCACCTAGTAAAGCAAATAAATCACACGGATGATTCGATCAAAAAGGTAGATACCAAAAGAACCGGACCGGTGTTGAAACCTGAAACTGTAGATGAAGTGAAGCGGATGCTGGTGAGCGTAGTAGACATTTCTCTGGCTCAAGGGAAGCTAAAAAAGGAGCATTACACCATGGCGGCCAAAACGGGGACTGCTGCAATAGCAGACCATGTGAATGGCGGCTATTACTCTGATCAGTGGCTACATTCATTCTTTGGTTTTTTCCCGGCATATAACCCGAAGTTCATAGTTTTTCTTTATCAGAAACATCCGAAAGGCGCTCAATATGCTTCCGAAACCTTGACAAAGCCGTTTGACGAACTGGCTACTTTTCTCTTAAACTACTACAATGTGCCGTGGGATCGATGAGCGTGCTCTGCCGGCCTCGTATTCATGCCTATAATTAAAAAAATACTCATAGGGATTCTGACATGGGAATCCCGTTTGATTCTCGGTAAATATAAGCCATTTGTTGTAGCTGTCACTGGCAGCGTTGGAAAAACTTCTACTAAGGATGCCATTTATGATGTTCTAAAGGATCAGGCTGGTTTTGCACGAAAAAGCGATAAGAGCATGAATAGCGAGATTGGTTTGCCGCTTACTGTGATCGGCGTTTCGAATGCTTGGTATGATCTGGGAAGTTGGCTCAAGAATATCTTGATCGGTCTGAAATTGATCGTGTCCAGATCGGCCTATCCGAACTGCTTAATATTGGAGGTGGGTGCTGACCATCCGGGAGATATTAGAAAGGTTGGGAAGTGGCTCCATCCGGATATCGTTGTTATCACTAGGATTAGTCGCACACCGGTTCATGTGGAGTTTTTCAGATCTCCTGAAGAGGTTTTCGAAGAGAAAGCGGCTCTCGTCGATGCTGTTAAGTCAGGCGGCACTCTAGTTGTTTTTGGCGACGATGAAAGGACTCTTTCTCTCGGTGATCGTGTGAAAGACCGGAATGTTTCGGTGGTTTCATATGGTCTCAGTGAAAAGATGTCTGTTCGCGGGAATGATATTAAGGTTTTGTATGATGTCGGTAGTGCCGGTAGTGTTGGAGCGCCGATAGGTATGTCTATGAAGGTTTCTATGGGGGGAGAAGAACGGACGGTAGAGATAAGGGGAATTCTGGGGGAAACATATGCCTATCCGCTATTGGCTGCGGCGGCTGTTGGCTCCGCTCGGAAAATCATTATTGACAGTGTGGCTAGGTCATTGGAAAGTTATGCTGCCCCGCGAGGTCGCATGAATATAATTCCGGGCGTAAATGGTTCAATCTTAATCGATGATACCTACAATTCTTCTCCTGATGCGGCGTCTGCGGCATTGGCGGTCCTTAGAGATCTTCAATGTGCCGGCTCGAAGATCGCTGTTCTGGGCGACATGATGGAGCTTGGCAAATACGCGGCGGGTGAACATCGCCGTATCGGAATGGAGGCGGCTCAATCAGTAAATAAATTGGTCACTGTCGGTCAACGCTCGCGCCTCTCGGCCGAGGAGGCTATCAAGAATGGCTTGCCGGCGGAGTGGGTCAAGTCGTTCGATTCATCGAAAGAGGCGGCAAGCTACTTGCTGTTGACCGTTCAAAGCGGTGATGTCGTTCTGGTCAAAGGTTCGCAGTCGGTCCGTATGGAACGAATTACGCGAGCTCTCTTGCGAGAGCCAGAAAAAGCGGCTAAACTCCTTGTGCGGCAGGAAAATGAGTGGCTCGCAAAGCCCTAAAGTCGCAATAAGGTTTGCTGTGGTTTGTTTATGGCCCCATCGTCTAATGGTTAGGACACGGCCTTCTCAAGGCTGGAATCGGGGTTCGACTCCCCGTAGGGTCACCAGAGTGTGTAAAACGACTTTCGAGAGCCTTGAAACCATTTCTACATTGGTATTTCAACGTATTTTCAGAAAGTGAAAGTTCGGAAAAGATAACACGAGCAATTTGTTCCTTTTCCTCTGTTTCGGCCAGAGAGTAATACAGTTCCGCATCCTTTAGGAGTTCGGAAAGGGTTACCAAATCTTTTACAACCTCGTGCATGGAAACATCTGATACCTGTTCCTCGTTTTGAATTGTTAGAAGCTCACTGTTTAGTTTGCTCTCTTCCTCAAGGAAAGCCTCTGGTAAATACGCTCCTGTTTTTAAGAGAGTAAGTTTGTTGGTGCGTAGATAAGTAAGGTCCTCTCTTAATTTCCTCTTTCTCCTATCGTTTATATCTAGCGTGTCCAACCTCTTGTGTTCGAAGACAGCTAGGTCGGTTTTAGTTCTAGCATCTATCTCTACAAGTTCTTCTTCAGTGAATTTAAGTTTGGAAATAAGCTTGCCTATCTCTTTTTCAAGAAAGTCCATATTGAAGCTTGTTGTTTTGTGAGGACAACCTACTGGACAGCGTGCTCCGTAATACATGATGCCTTTCTTGGGATATGGAGTGAATACACGGCCACTGTTTCCACAACGCACGAACCCCCTATATGGATGATCCAGTTTCTCTGTGTAGTGAGTGCTTACTTTCTTTCTATAAAGCTCCTTTTGAACCCTATCAAATAATTCATCCTCAACTAAGGCCTGTTGACTTACACTTGGTATCCAATCTCCAAAGTTGTCTGGTATTCTGGCAGTATAGAATCTATTGGTAAGAATTTTATGAAGATAATTTGATGTAATAGGACGAGACACAGGTGCAATCAAGACTGCATCATCCCCGTCATCGGCAAGCATTTCATCTACAGTCCTTCTCCTTCTTACAGGGACTGTAGTTAAACCTTGTTCATTAGCCCAACGGGCGAGATCGGCAAGACTCCAGATGCCGGTGGCATACATTTCAAATAACTTCTTAACAATCGGTGCTCGCACGGGGTCAAAGGGCTTATTTCTCATATCTCCGTGATTGAGATAACCAATGGGGGCTTTGAAGGTACAGACACCTTCTGCCCTTAAGTTTTTCTTTGCCATTGTTACTTTCTCGCTCGTCACCCTAGAGTGATGGGCGGCAAACATGCCGTCAATATCCATATGGAGAGCACCGGAACTACTATCGTCGTATGTGGCATATACGAACTTGAATTTTATGCCAAGCTTCATAAGTTTACGAATAATAACTTCGTCTGCTTTGTTACGACTTATACGGTCCCAGCAAAGGCAAATTATCCCTTTAAATAGGTGTGGACTTAATAGCTGTGCCAATCTTAAGAATTTTGGTCGTTCTATACTAAATTGAACCTGTCCATCCGTAGAAAAGGTGATGTCATTATCCTCTTTAAAGGCAGAATGTTTTTCAGAGATAATTCCATTCTTACAAAATCCTTTTAGTGTTAATTGAGCTACTGGAAGTTTTTCTGTAAGAGCAAACCTACCATTCTCAAGCTTTTGATGAGTGATGGAGTTTTTCTGGTTATTAGGCTCGTCGGTACTCTTACGGTTGTATATCAAATAATAATCACGGTATTTTCCGTTTTGTACGTCCTTGATTATACGTTCCTCAGATTTTGTAATCATTTTATCTTACCTTCTAGGATCAAACGCTTGCGTATACCTTTAAGAATTTCACCAAGTTCTTGTAATGCACCCACAGTTTCTTCAGTGAAGGGTTGATTATCTACACCCAGTGAGGTGCGACGGGGAGAGCCAAAGTTGCTACACAGAGGCCTTCGTCGCACCTCACTGGGTACAAAAATAGACTCTCCTTGACCTCCGTGTAGCTTGCTCATTATATCATCATTATTGGTCATGCACAGTGGCTATTTTGCTTTATTGGCGAGTTTCCTGATCTCTGTACATTCGCTACTTAAAAACCATTTAAATCTGTCTGAAAGTTTGATTTCGTTATCTTGATTAGCATGTTCATGCAGGGTACAGATTTTCACTATTTCTAGTGTCTTCATTTCCTTTAGGGCAGTTGGTTTGGAACAATTCAGTTCACGTTCTATTTCAGAAGTTGTCATTTTTCCACTATATTCAATCAACTTCCTGAAAAGAGTTGCTCTAGCAGAAGGGGCACCATCTACGCATAGCTCAATAACTGCCGGTAAATCTTCAATGCCGATTTGTTTACGTCCGCACACAAGCGCATGTCCACGAACAAGGTTATAGAACAATTGATTTAGGCGGTCAGGTTTTTCAATTACTGGGCTACCGTATTTGAATTCATTATTAAAGTCATCTTGCCAAACATTAATTACAGCTCGTAGATGTGCTAATAACATCGAACATCTAGCGACAATGTTAAGAAGATTTTTATTGTCATTTTTCTTGTTCCACTCCACGCCTGACGAATGAAGATTCCATAAACCATAAAGAAAGTCTTTAGTGATGGTCTTGCATGCCTTTTCCTTCTCTTTATAACTAAGATCAACTATTTGTGCTGAAAGCTCTTCCTCGCCCTTATCTCTAGAGTTGATTTTCAAAAAAAACAATCTTGCGCAAGAATCATAAATAAATACTCGCCGTTATATTCACGTTGTCCATGCACTCCTGAATCAGTGTTTAAACCTTCTCCATCTAGCACACGAGTCAAAATACCTAGTAATTCATTTAAGTCCTCGTCTCTTTTGGCAAACAAGGTGGCCATGTCACGGATTAGGAACATCCTATATTGAATACGAGGAAGTAAATCAATCTCACCCAATTTCTCCTTCTTAACGTTGGCGGAATTGGAGACAAATGATGCAGGGGTGAATTTATCGCTGGAGTAGGTAAGCTCTGGGATATCAGAGAAGAAGTTTATGGTTATGGTTTTTCCAGAAGATGGTACATCGACCAACACTAAAGCAAAAGGATTGGTTATATCTTTAATAAGAAACTGGGCGATGACAGCAAGGCTGATCTCTGACGCAAATCTTAAATCGGGGAAATTTGCACTGATTATTTTCGCCCATTCCTCAAAATCTACAGTCCTACTCGGAGCAGGGCATTTTGGTATACGAACTCTTGGTTCAGGTTTAGTAAGTTCCTCCTTATTTTTCTTACTCGATTTTTCTCTTTTTTCAACACTGTTCCAAACTGTTTTTAGCTCGCCTAGATTTAATGGTTTGGTGAGGCGTAAGTTCCAAGCCTTAAGCAAGTCCCATCCTAGAGGCCACGCTTCGCTCGGCATAGCCTGCAACAATTTTCCAGCCACTTTTGTTGCGGTGTCATTGCGCATCCCCTCCAATGCTTCGGCATTAAAAATCTTTCCCCAATCTTTGTTTTCAGATTTGCCAGCACTTTCAGGGTCAGTGTGCAGTTTTTGTATGATCCAACTAGGTAGATCAGCAAGGCCAACAAGCATGGGGGATACCTGCCATTCATAGGATACTCCTGTGAAATGTGCAGAGGGTGCAAGAATGACATAGCCTTTGTCAGCCCTAATATCAACTCCTTTTATCCCTACGTTCTCTAAAATATTTGTTACAGATTCTATGGGCACACCAGAACAGTTGAAAAAGAAATGTGCTCCTCTCTCCTTATCCTGTAAATACTCTCCAGTCCTTGCGCTTGCAGTGGCAGGAATATTGAATCCAAGAGATGACATCTTTTTCATCATTACTTGCACGCTATTACCATGCTTGGTATCTAGATCAAGTACAACAATCTTAGAGACTTGGCCTGTTGCACAGCCTATATTTGCATAGGGAAATTTTGTCCAATATTTTCGAATCTTCTCTACATCCGTAGTTCCATCTTTATAGCCGTGGGGCGTTCTTGGATGTTTGCCTTTTTTGTCACACCCATCATTCTCACAAGTACATTTACCATTACGAATGCTATGACAGGGAAACACAGACCATCCCAAACTAGCGTAATTCAAAGCACACTCTAATATTATATTTTCCATAGTCGGTTACGTGTCTTGTGATAACTCTAAGTGGTAACCGACTAGGTCTTTCACTCAGAGTTATCGCAAAACATAAAGTTATTTATTGATAATAATTCTCTTTGCATATGCAAAAGCGCACCTATTCAGGTGCTACTTGGGTGCGATCTTTATTGGTATTTAAATTAACCCTTAAAACCGGCAACTCAAGGAGCAATTTTGCTTATGAGGAAGTTGCCAGCTATTTGGGTGTTATGCGAAAAGCCGCATGGCTATGTTGGGAGAGAGGCGGGGAGTACCGCTATATTTTGATTTGAGGCACTAAAAATCAAAGAGCAAGAGTAATCATAGCAAGCCAAGATTGAAAGTCAATACCACAATAAAGTGGTGTCGGTGTCAACTGCGGCACTTGTTTTTCTATATTCCGAAATAGGAATGTAAATCAGAGTAGTAAGGACTCTTGTGTATTTGGTCGGTCAACTCCTGCCAAAATTCTTCTTTTGTCTTAAACTCACCATTTTCACGCCAAGCCAAATCAACATATTTTCGGGCGGAGATGATATTGCCAGAATAGATGAGATCAATCGCATATTTCCATGATACATCTGGACCGGCGGCACCACTCCAACTTGTCACCTCAGCGGCCTTAGCTCGTATTTCAGCGTCAGGAGGTGCTGATTCACGTATAAGCTTAGTATCGGGCTTGTAGACGTCATCTTGAAGGCTTAAAACCACTCTTGGCATAGGTGAAGCGCCAAAACTTGTGTGCCAATAGGCAAAAATATCCTCGTACGTCTCAATCTCCATTTTTCCATCGTGATTAAGGTCTTTGAACACTATCCCACTATCTCCAGTATCAAGATTAAGATAGAAGTGAATCGGGTCTGTTAGCCCGATTATATAGTTATGAGAACAGCAGTGTGAACCACCAGAATAGGATGTAAAAACAAGTTCTGGTTTTCCATCCCCAGTTATATCCTTAAGAGCTTTGGATTTTAATTCACCTACATCCGTAATCCAGTCACCAACACCCTTTGAATAAAAACCAGAAAACTCTTCTGCTCTATCGTCTTGAAAAACGATGTTGTCATTTTTTAAAATAAGAATCTTGCTCCAGTTAGCTGTGCTGTCAATCAGATATGAACTACGTACAAATTCGATTGTATAACCGTTCATAACAGATGTTGTGGTTGCTATGGTAGTTTTTTCTGAAACGGGTACAGTAACTTTATCTTGGCTTATAGTATTCCGAAAAAATAGAAAAAGAATACCGGTTAGTATTAGTAGGAATACACAGGAGAGTAAAATTTTATATCTTTTTTTCATTCTTTATTTAATATAAGTAACGTATAGTATGTAAACATTACTCACAAGCTTCTCCTGCCCACACACATCCACGCTTGGTTTTATTCGACTTTACCAATGACTGAATATCAGCATCTGTAGGTTCAAAATCTGAAATACCTGACCCAAAATTAAATTGCATAATAACATCGTAGTGTAGATAGTTGAGATCCTTAATAGCCTGTAGCTCAAGTTCTAGCTCACACGAGGCAATACTGCCAGCGCTTCCTGAACCCCCTTGAAATACAAATTTAGCCTCACACCATGAATCTCTACCCGTCTCAAAGTTTTCTCTCCATGTACGAATTTTCTTATGCTCATCGACAAGTTCAAATGGAAGAATATTATATTGATTCACCTGCGGAGACTTTATCACCTCAAGTTTACGTTGCTTCCATTCACGCTCAGCTGAGGCTCGATCCAGTGCTTCAATCATACACTCAGTCCAACCAACATTATTTTCAAAATCACAGAAGTATTTCTCAAAGTTTTCTGAATGTAATGTATATTCTGTTTCAGTATCCTTGGTCACAGTTGTAGTAATACCAGCATCATCTAATATCGGTTTTTTATTGGAATGATTTTGTAAAAAAATTAAGACACTCATCAACAAGAGAACAGCGAGTAAAATAATTATGACTTTTGAGCCTAATTTAGATGTTGTCGGTTTCATTTAGAGATTTCTTTATTTCTATATCACTCAACAATACGCTTAATGCTTTTTCAACGCAATCTCTACAAAAAAAGTCGAACAAGGGTTCGAGTCCCACGGAATCTTTATCCAAAAGAACCCATTCTTTACCATCAAAACCAAACCCTTCCTCCATGATTTTTCCACATTTTTTACATTTCATATTAAAGATTTATCTATTAATAATACGGACATCAATCGTGGGACAACCGATGTTATAGTACGCACAATCAATGGCATTAAATTGTTGTGGACTATATGCGGTCCCATCATGTATATGATAAATATCGTAGTCCATAACATTTCTTTTTGTATTATTGTTATCTATCACTTTCCTTGCTAAATAATTTGCATAGTCTTGCGGAGAAAGAACTTGTCCATTTACAGTGTATTTACTGTAATCAAGATTAGGATTTAATTGATTTCCAGTAGAGTCTGTTTGGACAGGTAAAATCGTTACGTTTGTTTTTGTTTCTTCTACTTTTAGTTTTTCAGATTTGTCCTGATTTACTTTTCTCTTAACGCTTGTGGTTGCAACATTCATAGTCGTCGTGGTCTGTATTATTTTTTGAGTCTGGGTTGATTGATTGTTTTGTACGGATCTAAAAAAACTCCACATACTCCAACTTGCTGGATTCCACCAAGACGCAGAGGCAACCAATGGAAGTATCAGTACGGCTAGTAAAACTACTGCAAAGTATTTTTTCATATTTTAATAAATAAAATGAATACAAAAAGCCCACCGCGGGTAGTGGCCGAAGCCACTCATACCGGTTTCCCGATATGGCAGATTAAGGCAACCCCACGATGGGTTCTTTGTCCTTAGTCTGTCTAACTTTTCGCCATGCCCGTAAAGGGTTTAGGCTACTTCTAACGTATTCAGTTGTACCACGATAGTAACACTATTTAAGTTAATTTTGAAGCAAACCTATCGTGGGTTTTGGAGATCACACCCAGTGAATAGAGTAG
>JAPLZI010000032.1:6764-8541 GCA_026395095.1 Candidatus Tayloriibacteriota bacterium | reverse complement strand
TTGTTTCAAATCCCGTGCCTGAAGCTCATACAGCAACTTCATGGTCATATTCTCCATCTGACCTGCTATTTCCGCTATAGCGAGCTTAAAGCCAAGCTTATTCTCAATTGATTTAGGTACTCTGGAGGTGCTAAGGGAAAACCCAGAATCTAAGGCGATTTGCTGTTTGGTCTTGTTTTCATTCATCAAACCAAGAGCATACTTACGTTGGCGTATGGAGGGGGTCTTTTTCATAATTTTTACTGGGATTTCATAACAAAAGTATGCCCACATTATACAATATTTCCATGTGGGAGTATGATAGCCCGTCTCTAGTCACTAGGGTAAATCAAAAGAGCGTACAGTTACTATTTGAAGTATAATTGCTGACATGGCTCAGTAGTTCATATAAGCTCGTCATTTACCGACTAACGCTTGAATTGCGAGATCATGTGGAAATATAATAATGCCCCCAGAATTACCCGATAATTTAATAGCCAGTTCAGGTATACCAGTCCCTCTCACGGAAGAGGTTTTGCCGAATGCACAGCCGCAAAAATTTTATAATATTCCTGATCCTGTCGTTGATACAGTTTCGGTCTATATGAATGTCGTGTTAAAGATGTCGCCGAGTACCAAACACCAAGAGATTGATGTGAAAGGGATAATAGATAATGGCAAGAGCATGTTTCGAGATGGAGTTAAATATAATGATACCTTCTGGCCACAACACATCGCCGCTTCAATGAGAGAGATTGTCGGTTTTGTTAAAGTGGAAGCAGAAGATTTTTATACCGCTCACAGCAGTATTCCGTCCTATGCTACGGATCCAGAGATAAAAAAACAGTTAGATAGGATAGTACTGATGAGGTCGTATTTTTCAGACATTGTGCATTTTGTAAAAGGAAACAGAATAGGGATTGTTCACAAACTATACCCGAACGACGGCTACGGAGTGATGAGGCCAGATAAGTTTTTCAAGGATGAGGAGAGTACACTTGAGAAAATCTGCATCGACTTTATTTACATATTGAATGATATTTTTGTTAAACATTGTGTAGGAGTAGTCAGGCCTGCTAGTCCTACAGGATCCTCCGCTTTGTCTGGGGCACAAGCCGCCTCTGCATCGCCCTCAACGCCTGTAGAACAGGCAATAGCACCTATTACGCCCTCAGGATCGAATACCACACCAACCCCATGAAACAAATAGAAATTCATAATAAAATAGATAGCTTTTTCAAACGGGAAGTAAATTCCGCTTCAACAAAAGTTGCATATGACTTAATCATGCATAACACTGATGCCAAGCGCTACTTCTTCTCTATTGCGAACGAAGCATGGATAAAATGGCTCTGGGCTAAGGATTTCTTTTCTGAATTGAAGAAACCATCTAAGGATACTACAGTCTATTCATATCGCCTGCCAGAATTGGAGTATTTAACGCGAATGGTAGAAAAAGATCCGCAAACGGTCTCAGATATTATCAATTCTGTTTCTATTTCAAAAACAACTTTTAACCCAGAAGTTGTAGATCGTTTTTTCTGGATAACAGGCTTACTGCCCGTTCAGTATATAAAAATGATTCTTCCTAAGATCTTGACAGAAAACTGGGTACAGCTCATGTCTCCTTTTAATAGATCAGGATATGAATATAAAAAAATAGCTGAAAAAGTAATAGAGGCAAAGGACTGGGATGCTTTAATCATTTTGGCTAAGATCATTCTCACTATTCGAACGCGCGAAGAGTTAGATGCGATGGAGAAATTCTCTATCGCAGACAAACTTTTTTACTTGCATG
>JAPLZI010000032.1:0-6735 GCA_026395095.1 Candidatus Tayloriibacteriota bacterium | reverse complement strand
AGCAGTTTTGGAAATTGATGCTACAAAAAGAGAGGAGGTGCTAGGCGTGCTTATCGGAATCTTAAGTAAAGTCGTTAATCTCGGAGAAGATAAAGAAGAGATGACTTTTGCAAAAGCAGAGCCGTTTTACCTACTAAATGTTGATATGTTCAATCTTGAATTAGATTTGGATAACCGATCATATTCGAGAGAAGACATCCAAAATTTAGTGGCAATCAATAAAAAGCTTGTAGAAAAAATCTATATTTCAATTGATAATAATGAGGCTGAGGCAAGAAGAATATATGAGACCTATATAAAACCATTACCAGATAGCCGTACCTTATGGAAGTTAAGGCTATATGTAATTACTCGATGTCCTCAATTCTTTGAGGCAGAAATAAAAGAGGCACTTTTGAGATTATTTAACGCTGAAGAGCGATATTTCGATATAAATAGTGGAACCGAATATCACTATAGTCTTATGGCGGGCTTTGCTTTACTCGATAAGGATTTTAAGCGCGAATACATCAAAAAAGTCTTTGAATATTTCGGCGCTGATCTGAATGACAAAGATAAGGAGGGTTGGAGGAAAAGAGACGGTCTTATACTTGCGACATATATAAAGGCCGATATGAACAAGACGGAAATTGCACATTCGGAAGTTTTGTTCGGCAAGTTTCCTGATAAGGCACCTATACCTGACACGGGCATGTCGGAGGTTGCTGGTGGTTTTGTAAATCATAAATCGCCTTTTACTTTGAGTGATTTTAACGTAGACCAAATAATTGAACACTTAAAGACAGACTGGGATCCCAAGCTACTTAATGAGAAATTTAAGAATGACGATTTTCTTAATCCTCGAGGTACAGAGGGATTGGGGGATGCCTTGAAAGATGATCTTAAACTTCGCACTCAGGATTACTTTACAAAGCTGAACGCTTTCTTTGACCGAACAGCTATTGATCCTAGCTATGTTTATTCCTTGATGAGAGGTGTCGATGAAATGTTAAGAAATAAGCAATCATTGAGCGATGTGCAGTATGTAGCCTTAATTAATTTCTTCGATTCAATACGAGTATCAGGTGAGAAAGAAGAGTTTAAGAAGTTTGATGATAAGAAATCATGGCTTGCTGATTGGATCACTGTTCATAAAATAATGGCAGATATCCTCTTAAATTCTCTTGGCTATATCAATGAATCTGAAGTATTTACAAAAAATAGAGACATTATCTTAAACTTGGTGAAGTATCTACTTTCGATTAAGAGCAGTCCGAATTCAGAAGAAGAAAAACCAGAATACGGCGAACCTTCCCATATCGCAATTAATTCAGTCCGTGGACAGGCTTATAGGGCACTTGTTCAATTCACCTACAATGATGGCAAATCTCTAGCAGGAGATGTTAAAAGAATATATGAGGATGTGCTTGACAGCGATTCTTCTACAGCTGTTCGCTTTACGGCAGGTCAATTTTTGGCATCTTTCTATTTTAGAGACAAGGCGTTTATTAAAAGTTTATTACCGAAGATATTCCCTAAAGATACGGTTGGGAAAGAAAAACTTTATTTTGCTACTTGGGAAGGATATCTTGCGAGCGCCTTATATGAGGAACTATATGAACTTCTGGCTGAATATTACGAGTATGCTATTACTCTTAAAAAAGAGCAATACCCTGAAAGAAAATATTTGAAAGGGCTTGATGAGACATTGGCAGGTCATATGGCTCTTGCTTATGCGCAATTTAATCTTAAGATTGGTGATCCGTTGTTTAACTCCTTCTGGAATACACCAAGCGAGACCAGACATTATGAATTTACTTCCTTTACCGGTAGGCATTACCTAACACGAAGCCAAGCAGGTGATGAATGGATGGCAGAAAATAAGGTTAGCAAGACCAAGATAATTGATTTTTGGAATTGGATACTCAAAACAGAAATTCCAGTAGAAGCTAAAACGTTTTCAGGTTTTGGTTTTTGGGTTAATCCTGATAAGGAAGTCATATCTGATGAAATTGTTATAGTAAATATGGCCGAATCTCTTAAAAAGTCACTAGGGGTTATTGATTGGGATTATGGTCTTCTGCAAAGGATTAATAAATTTGCTGAAATTAATCCTGAAAAAACGTTAGAAATTATTGCCCGCCTCTTAATTTTGAATGATGGTCTGAACCCGCACCATCGGACATACTTTGATGCAAGCAGACAGATCAAAGAACCTCTTGAGATTATTTATAAGATTCCTAGTCTAAAAAAGCCTGTTGAAGACTTGGTGAACATGCTTATAGAAAAAGGTAGTAGTACCTTCTGGGATCTCAAAAAGATTATGACTGAATAAATATGAAGTTACTATCTATAATCAGTATCGTTTTGAATTTACTCGGTAGCTTTTGTTTTGGCAGAGGTCTCTTTATCTCTGAAGAACAGGCACTTGATCTAGGTGTATCAAAATGGGGCGGTACACGAGAGCAAAATCTAAAACTACCTGCCGTCAAGGATAGGTTAACTCAGCGCAAATGGGGAATTGCAGGTGTTTGCTTTGTTCTTTGTGGGGCGGTAGTGTCAGTATTAATTCTCTTCCTATAGAGCCCTATTAATATGACACCAACGACCACAATTACACTTTCTGCTTTCATTGATTCATCGCCTTTCTGGTCTTCTTTCTTCGCACAACTCTTTGCTACGCTCATTGTTGTTATCATAGGTTCATTCCTTGCCCCACCTATCATTCGATGGCGACAACGAGCAAAGATGAAATTTCGGATAGTTAATTACCGAAAGAGCAAAGCTCATAACTTTGTCACAGGAGAAGCTGATTTGTCGGAATATATTTTGTATCTCTCAGTCAAAAATTCGGGGAAGAAGACAGTTGAGAGATTCTACTGGGAAATGTACATAGACAAAAACTATACTTCAGAGCTTGTTCCTAAACCACCGTATCCCAATCACTATACGATGCATAAGGAAGTCGGTAAAAAATTTACTCGATACTATGGATATGTTGAGATGCCAATCTTTCCCTTAGATGCTATAGATTTTGTCTTCGAGGTTAGGTTTACAAGGCCTGAGAAAGAAATAGTAAGTAACATCTACTACTGTTTTCGAAATGACTTCGGCGATTCTCCGGCTTGGTCTTGGATCGCTCAGTCGTATGGGAAGATCCATTGGCTAAGGTCTTTGACGATAAATTAATCATCGGACTGTATATTCTCGCCATAGCACCATCTCCTTGATTATTTGACGCCAGTCAACTCTAATTATGCATGGTCATTACCTGTATTATGTCCCTCTAGTCCGCATCTCTTGAGGTACCATTACTTTTTTATAAAACATACAGGGGTACTTGGCAGAGGGTCTACCCCCCCAGTCACACTACAGGGCGACTGATTAACCTATTCTGACACTGTGCCTTGGTAGAACCTACTTTTTGGAGAATTCTCTTATCTCACTTATACTTAACCCAATAGAATCCCTATGTTTTACCAGTTCGGAAATCCAGTATAATGGGTCACCAAAGAGGATTTATCGAGCAAGAATTGTTGATATAGGTTGTAGATTGGCGTTAGTTTTGCGTTTCCAAATTTATTTCCAGAAAATTGCACATTTTCGGAGATTACTAATTTTTGGAAACATAGACGATCTTCCGGCTTGTTTGCTAGCTTTACCCATGTGCTTGCGGTATTTCTTACGAAGTCAAAGCAATATTCCAGAGCGGCGTCCATTTTGAATTCCTTGTCGTATTTCTCGTGCATGAGACTCATGTGCTTTTTGATTTTGTCGTCTAAGAGGTTTTTCTGGTCTTTGAATTCCTGATCTGTGTAGGTCTTATCCTGGTGTAGGTCAAATACACGCTGGCGTTTCTGTTCTAGCACGGTAACAGCCTTTTTGATTTGCTCGTTTTCCTCGTCGAATTTTTTGAAGTTGTTTTTCCAGATATCGAGGACTATAGCTTTGAAAGATTCCTCGAATTTGAAGCTCGGTGTTATCTCTTGGAGGTACTCTACGAACATTTGCTCAAAGTGAGCTTTGGGGACGAATGCGGCGTGTTCACAGTTTTGCTTGTGATGATGGTAGTACGGATATTTTTGGCCTTGTCTGCCGGTGGCTTTGCTTCCGGTTAGGGGCTTACTACAGAATTCGCATGTTGCTAACTTTCTTAATGGGAAGTCGCTATTTTTTGCTAGTCGTGGAGTCTTTGGTCTGCGTTTGCCGCTTTCTTGGCATTGATCGAATAGGCGTTCGCTGATGATGGGTTCGAATTTACCTTTGATTTCTATGTCCCAGACTTTGATTCTTCCACAGTAGAGAGGATTTCTGATTATCTTTTCTATGAGCTGCGGAATTGCCGGCTTGCCGTTCTTCATCGTGAATCCTCTATCAGTAACATATTTAGCCAATGAATCGAATGTGTGAATACCTTTAGCATATTCCTCGAAGATAGTTTTTATGAACGGAGCGTAAGTCGGATGAGGAGTAAGGTTGGCCCCTTTTCCAGTCCTACAATAGCCCATGGGAGCCTGCCAGACCCATATTCCTTGCTTGATGCGTTCTTTCATACCATTGACGCTTCTTTCGGTGCGTACGTTATTGTCGAATTCTGCAAAAGCTGAGAGTATACCTTCCATCATTTTACCAACCGGACTATCGCTTATAGGTTCAGTGACTGATTTCAATTCAGTATGATATTTCTTGAGTGTTTGCCTGACGGTAATGTGATCAGCTTGATTTCGGGCAAAGCGATCGAGCTTGTACACGACGAAATAATCAACGGCATTCTTTTTGTCGGAGCAGAAGCTAATAGCATTGATGAATTCGGTGCGATCTGCGGTCTTAGCGGATTCTCCTTTTTCCACGAATACTTTCAAGACTTGAATATGTTCACGTGTGCAGAATTCCCGGCAGACTTTTTCCTGTGATTCGAGAGATGTGCCGTCTACTTGTTCAGTTGAAGAAACGCGACAATAAATTATTCCATTTTTGAAAGTGTTTTCGTTCATGTCGGTATTTTACTACACATCGGACGCAAGCGTGCTATCCCCAGTGGGATATTTGGAAACATTTTGATCTTCGTAATAATTTTTCATTGCGAGTTCTGCCATTCTGTAAAGTAAATCACGAATTTCGAGCGCTTCTGCATCAGAAACTTTAGCCAATTCCGGATCAATTTTTTTCAATTTAGCAATATCAATCATAGGAGTTGGTCGAGATCCGGAACGATATCGTTTAGCGATTGCGTCCTATCCAACAGATATTGCTTGTATTCGACCTTGCCCTGATATTTGCTCGTGAATTCTTTTTGCTTGGCCAGATATGGCGCAGGAATCAATGACGATATGGAATCAGCTTTGAATTGATCCAGGATTTCAATGGGCTTCAAGAGACCACGGCTTGAGAAGTATCGTTTCTGTCCATCGAGGCGATCATCCTCGAAGTGTTTGACCAAATACTTGGAAACGTAGGCGCCGGCATTGCTTACCTGATCTATGGCTCGGATGTGGACGAATCCTTGACCCCATATATCAGCCAAAATATCCTTGCGTATGTACTCAAGGTTAAAGAAGATGCTGTGATAGTGCACGACACCGTCACGGCTAAAGTCCTGAAATTCAATTACGGTAATATATTTCAGGAACGATTTTTTGGTATGGCCTAGCTCATAATTTAATCTCTTGATGAAGTTAGAGAATAATTTGTTGGCGACTTTGATATCGCGGATTTCTTCTTTGAAGGTGAAGGTGGCGAAGACTGGAGGATACGGAGTGTTGTCAGATTTTGTCCATTTCCAAGCATTGGCATTTACAAGCCGTCGCAGTTTGGAATTGGAGCGTTGCATGGAACGCTTTCTCGATTCAATTTTCTTCTGTTTTGTAGCTTCGTCAACAACGACTATTTTCTTTCGAGACTTGCCTTTGCTTCCGGAGAAGCCATAGGCAAGCGATCTTTCTTTATACTCGTACGATTCAATCGTTGACCCAGAGATGATGAGCTTGGAGTGAGTGAGTTTAGTTACCAAGATTAAATTAGGCTAATAATCTTTATACTCGTACGATTCAATCGTTGACCCAGAGATGATGAGCTTGGAGTGAGTGAGTTTAGTTACCAAGATTAAATTAGGCTAATAAGAGAGTTCTCTTTAAGTGTGCCTATAATCAATCGTTGACCCAGAGATGATGAGCTTGGAGTGAGTGAGTTTAGTTACCAAGATTAAATTAGGCTAATAAGAGAGTTCTCTTTAAGTGTGCCTATAATCAAGTCAACCGTCAGACCGTCCCGCGGCGCTAAAGCATCCGCGGAGACGACCTGTCCTGATTCACAGATATAGAGAGAACGACTGATAAAAATTTTAAAGGCTTAGTTGCCTATAAGTTTCGGTTCTCTCTTCTAGGAGAGTAGCGTCAAGCGCCGATCCATACGACGTATGGACTGCCCACATGGGCTTATTGGTGTAATTGTAACTCCAGCAAAAATGGTGTCAAGCTAAAATTGTGGATATCAGTGGATAGCTAATTTTATAAATAATATGGACTACATACCATTTCGTTTCAGTCAGAAGCTTATAGACGAGTTAATTAAGGTCTGGAAGGATGAACACGGCATAGATATATCAGAAGATACGGCCAATGAATATCTAAACAGCTTTGCCGATCTTTATCTCACATTTGCTCGTATTGAGGAAAGAAATAAAGACAACAAGGATAAAAAGAAGTAAGTGGCGCGCCAAGCCGTACACGGTCGCGGACAACATTCTGTGGCTACGAC
>JAPLZI010000024.1 GCA_026395095.1 Candidatus Tayloriibacteriota bacterium | reverse complement strand
TCATTCGGATTTGTGAGAAAAGGAAACATTCTCACTTCCCTACTACTGACCTATATTAACGCTTCGCCCACTGCGGAGACTTGCGAGCTTTCTTCAAGCCGAACTTTCGGCGTTCCTTGGCACGAGCATCACGAGATAGGAAGCCAGCTTTCTTGAGGCCTCCACGGAGTTGAATATCATAAACTATTAGCGCGCGAGCTATTCCATGTCGTAGCGCTTCTGATTGTGCCACTATTCCACCACCTGATAACTTCGCAGTAATATGGAACTTTTCAGCCGGCTTTGACCCTTTTATAGCTTCATTCACCGTATCCTGCATTTCGCGAGTTGGAAAATAGGCTACGAGATCCTTGCCGTTTATTTCAAACCCAGCATCCTTCGCCGGAAAGAGTCGTACACGAGCAACCGCCGTCTTCCTGCGACCAACTGCCTCGAAATATTTACCTGATGTTTTTATGGCTGTCATATTATTCTTTGATGATAAGGTTTTTCATGCGTAGATCCTGAAGCTTGTTCGACGGCAACATCCTGAGAACTGCACGGCGATAAACTTCCGTCATGCCACGGCGATTGATGAGCTCACCCAATGTTTCGCTATTCAATCCTCCGCGATGGCCAGTGAAGGTAACATATTTGTCATTCTGTTTCTTTACCGCTGTCATGTCCGATTTTGAAGCATTTATGATCTCGACAACTTCGGTCGAGACTTTATTCTTGGCAAAAGAAACACTGGACTTACCCATGAGTCGAGCCGCCGCAGTCGAAGCGACTCTGCCGATCTTTTTTCCTTGTGCGTCAATAGTGTATTTCATGCTGGAATAATTATACGAATTCGATTAAAGCCATCGGACTGCCGTCGAGATCTCGTGCTGGCAGTTTGACTATCCTGGTATAACCGCCGTTTCGGCCTTTGTATTTCGGTGCGATTTCATTAAAAAGCTTCTTTACTTCTGGATCACCCATGAGTCTCGAGCTGACTAGGCGTCTCGATGCGACCGTCACGGTCTTTGCTTTTGTGACGAGTTTCTCTACAAATGGACGCAATTCCTTGGCTTTTGCAGCCGTCGTCTTTATCCTTGTATCACGAATAAGGTTGCGAGCCAAAGAACGCATGAGCGCATGTCTCTGAGTTTTCTCCCTACCGAATTTTCTTATGTTTGAATGATGTCTCATGGTCGTTTATGGGTGTCTATCGTATCTTATTGTTTCAGAATAATGCCGTTTTGAGCGAGGAGTTTCTTTATCTCCTGTATACCCTTCGCGCCGAGTCCGTCCACATCCATGATGTCGGTCTCTCTCTTCCTGGCCAAACCTCCAAGAGTGCGAATATTGGCATTAGCGAGGGCCTTAACTGTTCTCGATGAGAAATCAAGCGCATCTATTCGAGTCTTTAGAAGTTCAGTATCGATAGACCCTGTTCCTGGCGGCTTGCTCTCCGAGGATGAAGCAATTTTCGAGGCACCTTCACTTCCTTTGATCTCATCCCTCGATGTTTCCTTTTCAACGAAACCGACAATCGACTTTAATTGTTCGATCATAAGGATGATGGATTGCTCGAGTGCTTCGTGCGGAGTGATCGTACCGTCTGTTTCTATGGATAGGCGCAGACGATTGAAATCTGTCCTCTCACCGACGCGCATATTCTCTACTTCGTAGTTAGCTTTGCGGATAGGAGTAAATGCGGCATCCAAATGTATGACACCGATCTCAACGCGCTCTTTCTGGAGATTTTCCTTTGGCACGAATCCAAGGCCCTTCTCCACGGTCATTTCAATGTTTATTTCGGCGGTCTTGTCTGACAAAGTAGCGATATAGAGTTCCGGATTGAGTATCTCAACCTGGCCAGGAGCATCTATGTCCTTGGCTGTGAGCTCTACGGCACCCTTTCCCTTCAATGTAAGAACCACTGGTTCATCTGAAGTTAGGCGGATGCGCAGTCTCTTTAGGTGCAAAATGATCGTTATGACGTCTTCCTTGACTCCATCTAGTGTCGAGAATTCATGTTCAACACCATTGATCTTGACTCGAGTTACGGCAGCTCCAGGAAGAGATGATAGGATTATTCGGCGCAAGGAATTGCCGAGCGTATGACCGTAGCCTGGGTAAAGGCCATCGATCTCATACACACCATTGGTTGCGTCCTCCTGGACGATCTTCGGCTTCGATGGGACTATGATGTCGTGAGTCATATTATTTGTAGTTAAATGAATGAATAATTATACATTAAAAAAGGAATATGTCTAGCGTCTAGCGGGTGTAGAACTCTAGCACCGACCTTACATCGAACAAAAGATCAGTCATCTCCGCGGAAGGTTCGCCAGCGATGCGGATCTGCTTCTTCTCTAGATCTATCATCATCCATGCCGGAGTTTTGGTGCCTTTTATCTCCTCATCGAGCTTGGCAAAAAGAGTCTTACTCTTACTACCCTCCCGAATGCCGACAATATCCCCAGCATTCACCTGGCACGATGGTATGTTCACAATCTTGCCTCCCACCGTGATGTGGCCATGAGAAACCATCTGTCGTGCCGCCGAGCGTGTCGGCGCAAAGCCGGAACGAACAACGACATTATCAAGTCGGCCTTCCAAAAGACGAATCAGGTTTTTTGCATTGTCGCCTGAAAGTTGGAGTGCCTTTCTCACATAGTTTGTAAATTGTCCGCCAGATACTCCGTAGCTATAACGAGCCTTC
Source organism: Candidatus Tayloriibacteriota bacterium (assembly GCA_026395095.1). GTDB lineage: Bacteria > Patescibacteriota > Minisyncoccia > Phycocordibacterales > PALSA-1337 > C7867-002. Next base: position 8,498 of record JAPLZI010000024.1, on the reverse strand, counting down.
TGCTTCTCCAACATCTGCCGGCCGTATTCGCTCTTGCCCCCGCGGCGCTTGGTCGTCTTGACCTTGCGTTGGGCGCGCATGGCATATTTCTGGGTCTGGGTCTTCCTGAATATTGGAACACCTAGGTAGCGAGCTTTTTTGTATCGTGGGCCGATTTGCATATGTTTATATTAGACGCGTCGTGGCTTCTTCGGCTGAGGGCCATTAAAAGGAACTGGCGTCGCATCCTTGATAGAAGTGATGACAACGCCTTTGCTAATAAAACCACGGATCGCTGATTCTCGTCCTGAACCGACGCCTTTGACGATGACGTCGATCTCCTTGAGGCCGAGGTTGACCGCCTTGAGTGCTAGCGCCTCTCCAACCTTGGCAGCCGCAAAAGGCGTACCCTTCTTTGCTCCACGGAAGCCTGCACCGCCAGATGAACCCCACATGAGCGCATTGCCATTCTTGTCAGTCAACATAACCTTGGTGTTGTTGTATGTAGACTGTACATGCAAAATCCCTGCATCAACATGCTTTTTACCGCCTGCACCGGGAGCTTTCTGCTTTCCGTCTGCAGCCGCTTCCTTGCCTTGAGTTGTAACAATGCGTTTCTTTCCCATATATTTTTATGTTTTTTCTTCCTTGCGACGACCGGATCCCATAGTCTTCCTCACGTTTCCGCGGACAGTGCGCGAATTTGTCTTTGTGCGCTGACCGCGAGACGGGAGATGTCGTGCATGTCGAAGGCCTCGATAAGCCTTGATATCCTTGAGACGCTTTATGTTCGCACCGACCTCACGCTTGAGGTCGCCTTCTATCCGGAAGGCCTCTATGAGCTTACGAATGGCATTCTCCTGATCAACAGTGATGTCTTTCGATTTTATGGAACCGTCTACCTTTGCCTTCAAGAGAAGATGTCGAGCACGGGAATGTCCGATGCCATAAATGGCAGTAAGAGCGATGTCTATTCTTCGATTCTCTGGGAGTGTAATACCTAAAATACGCATGATGGATGTTTACTAAAATGATTTCGAATTTTATCCCTGTCGCTGTTTATGGCGAGGGTTTGATTTGCAAACTACATACACATAGCCCCGTCTTCGTACAACGGAGCACTTCGGACAGATCTTTTTTACTGCGGCTCTGACTTTCATTATTATAGGCGTTTAATGATGCGCGCCTTGCCACCGTATGGATCTTGCATAAGTTCCACGCGATCGCCGACGAGCACACGGATCCTGTTCATCCTCATCTTTCCGGCCAAATATGCCAGTATAATAGTCTCGGTTCCATCTGTCGGAACTATAGAGACTCTAAACAGCGTGTCGGGCAATGCCTCGACGACAGTGCCGACGATTGTGTTTTTGGGTTGGGGAGCAGTATCCATGCGTATAAACGCGTTGGTGAATATTAGCAGAGAGCCTTTATTTAGTCAAATTCTGCGCGGAGCTAGTATAATCACTCCTTGATTATGAGAGAGATCCTGTTCTCATCCTTAGGGACCGCGGATGCCCATGATGGGAATAGTTCCCCGAAGCTTTTATTCGTATCTATGACGGAACTATAGGTGGCAAAGACAGGCCTCGTGCCAGCCAATGATAAACCGGCGAGCTTATGTTTGAGTTCGCTCGTTGGTATCGTGCCCTTGAGCACCATATTTCCGTTGAGCCTTGCGATGAGGGTGGTGGCCTTGGCGGGCTTGAATGTTCCTGGATTTGTGATGGTGAATTTTAGCGATTCCAAGCCTGATGATGAGAACGCGGCTTTCCCGAAGCGGTCGATGTTCTGTGATCCAGCTAGTTTTGTGATCAGATCTGATTTTTTGAATATAACATTGTAGAGCGTTCCACTGACGCTAATGTTCGCTGTGTTCGATATACCGCCTCCTACTACCGGTGCAGCAAAACTAGTTGTAAAAGCATTTGCGTATGTCACATAACCGGCTGGTACCCCTGTCATAGCCTGGCTTTGCAGAGATTTCATAAGGGCTGCCTCGAGATTTTTTGTTGTAGAAGCTAGGAGCGTTTGATTTACAGTCTTTTTCGTGCCAGCAAATCCTCCAGCTATGTCTGTGTATAGTTTTGCATATACCGTGTCGTATCGAGGAGTATCTTTATAGGCGATGATATGGAGCATTGCCTGTCCATCTCCCTTTGAAAGGTTATATTGGACTCCTGGATTGTCAGCCGAGACGACTGCGCGTATGGTTCCTGGAACTGTGGTGCCATTTGAACTTGTGTATGCTGGTATAAATACCGAACCAGCGAGCCGATAGACAAAACCCGAATCGCTCACGAATCTAGTCCCGGCGATCAATCGTTGCCCTTGTGCACTGTAGGCATTATAGAGGACCACCGTGCCGCTGGACTTTGTCGAAATACTCGGGCCGTCAGTCGCAGGTAGAGTAGTTGAAGCCACTCCGCTGTATTTGACTATGTCGTATTTCAGATATCCAGCTGTCGAGGTTCCGGTGGCAACTATAGTCATGTTGCTGACGCTAATAGGTACGGTAACAGGAACTATGGTGAAGGTCGCCCTCGAGAAATAATTCGAGGCGATGTATGCAGTGCCGGCAACAATAACAACCACTGCGATGATAATACCGAGCCAGAGTCGGCGGCTATTGCTAAATCGGGATTTCCTATGGTGATGCGTCGGACCGCCATCGCCATGTTCCCTGTGTGCTACATGTTGTGGCGGAGTCACCCTGATTTTCGGAATTGGGGTTTCCTCCGCTTCTGATCTGGAAACAGAACTCCGGCGGGGCCTCTCGGCGGTCTTTTCTACTGGGATGCTCCTTATAGAGCGGCGGTCACTTCTAATTATATCTTCTACTCGGCGTGGCATATTTGTTACATGATATCATAAATTGCCTTAGCATAAGAGCTCGTGGTGTCCATCGGCAGTTTCCCTATCCTGGCATGCGGGTGAATAGTGTGGAAACTTCTCGCGAAGAAGTCCTCATGTGCCTTTGAAATTATGAACACGGTTTTCGGCAGGTTCTTGTCTACTGTCCCACTCTTCCACAACTTACCGAGTTCGTTAGCCCAATTAGAGATCTGGTTGTTCATTATGAAACTGACCTTCTTTTCATGGGATTCATCAATATGATTCCCCAGATACAAGGATAACAGTGATTCGGCGGTTTTATCTTCCGTGTTGGTCACCTCGGCGATTCTCCGTATGATCGTATTAATACCGAGAGGAAATGACCCAAAGAATGAACAGGCTCTTTTCCTAACAACCACTAGGTCTGTAAGTTCTCCGTGGACATGAATGAGTGTATATGAATCATCCAGCTCGTCGAGATTTCGGAGTGCTGTGTATCGCAATAACAGAGCTGAATGAAAATGGATTTTTTTCGAATGCGTACTAGCCTCCGCTAAGTCAGTTAGTTTTTTGATCAAATTCTTGCCGCCGATCGAAAGTGCATAGGCGACCTCCAATTCTCTCGCCTCCCTATTGTGCCACTCCGCTATGGAATAGCCGTTCAACCGCACGTCGAATATCTTTTCCTCTATTGTTTCCGACTCGGTTCGCTTGTTCGTGCCTAGATTCTGTCTTTCCTCAACTAGAATCTTGTTTATTTTTTCCTCGGTAATCACCGTGTTTTCCTTGAATGGTACTGAAATGGTTCGAGCTTGCGATACTATCCATGGTGACGAAAGCACATAATGAACCTCGCTAATGTGCCGGGGGATTTCTACCTCCTCATTGCTGCGGGAGATCCTGTGGAGATTGCATAGCAAACTCTCAATCATTCCCTTGAGGTCACGGATTGTTGTATTCAAATAATAAGTTGTTGTAGCGCTCGGTTTATATGGAACATCCAGTGTTTGGCTGAACAATATTCTCGGCGGATTTTCCCCCGAGTTTTTTCCTGTCGATAACACTAGGGATCCGCACACCAAAGAACTCTGAATCTCCAAGATCAATATAAGTTTATGCTTGTCATTTGGAGCAAAGAACATGACACTATTCTAACACGGTAATTATTCGGTTAACACGGCCTTTATCCGGCGCACACCTTGGGAAATAGCCTCCTCTTTAGTGATCCTAAAGCGCCATTTACCATCTGGACCGGCCAGTTCAGCAGTATTCCTTACATGAGGGCCACCGCAAAATTCCTTTGAATAAGCTGTTTCCATCGTAGTTCCGATATAGTAGATCGAGATTTTGTCACCGTATTTCTCGCCGAAGAAATGCCTAGCGCCGGTCTTTTCGGCTTCATCTCTGTCCATCGCTACCTTATTTACTGGAAGTTTTGCCCTGATTTTGTCGTTTACGATCTTCTCGACCTTCATTTTCTGTTCATCAGTCATTTTTGTTGTGCAGGCGAAATCGAACCGCAACCGTTCAGTAGTAATGTTTGAGCCTTTTTGTCCTGCCACATCCTCGCCCAATACATCATGAAGTGCCTGATGCAATAGATGTGTCGCAGTGTGATATCGAACAACCATCTCATCACTTGAATCCGCCAGTCCGCCCTTAAATTTCTTCTCGGCGCCGACACGTGAAAGTTTTTGGTGTTCTTCCAAAAGACGATTAAAACCAGCCACATCAACTTTTAGGTTTCTTTCCTCTGCCATTTCGATTGTTGATTCAATTGGAAATCCATAATTCTGATATAGATCGAAAGCAATTTGAGCAGATATTTGGTCCTTATCAGTCATCTCAAATCCTGTAATTTTTTCAAATCGAAGCAAACCAAATTCGAGGGCCTTTGAAAATTTTACTGCTTCATCACCCAATACCTTTTTTATGTTTGCCGAATTTTTGACGAGGTCAGGATATGAAGTCTTGTATATAGTAGCAAGCGAATCAACCACATCAGAGATATCTTTGTCAGATATCTTCTTTGTTGTCGTATTTATGATCGCTCTGCGAATAAGCCTGCGCAAGATGTATCCCCTGTCTGTATTTGAGGGAATGATGCCGTCGTTTATAAGGAATGTCGCGGCACGGATATGATCGGCAAGTATTCTTTGGCCACGTAGTGAAAGCGACCACTTTTTAGTCAATTCGAGAACAGATGCTAGAAGATCTGTGTCATAAATATTATCCACACCCTGCAATGTCATGGCTAGGCGCTCTAGACCGGCGCCGGTATCAACCGAAGGCTTCGGTAGGTTCCCGACGATTTTTCCATTTTTCTTTTCATATTGCATGAAGACATCATTCCAAACCTCTACTACTTTTCCGGATTTATCCGCTTCGATAAACTCTTCTCTCGTCAGAGCTTTGCCGCCAAAAGAATTCGAAACGTCGTAATACATCTCGGTATCAGGGCCGCATGGACCATTCTCGCCAGCCTCCCACCAATTCTTGTCTGCCCCCATATAATAAATTCTGTTCTCGTCGACTCCGTTTGCACGAAAAATCTCACGCCAGATGTCGGCGGCTTCGTTATCGCGAGTCGCGTTAGCGTCGCCTTCGAAAACTGTTATATATAGACGGTTCGGATCTAGGCCTAGCCCCTGATCTCCAGGAGCGGCACTAGTAGAGTTTGTCAGGAATTCATAGCTCCAATTTATCGCCTCTTTTTTGAAATAATCACCTAGCGACCAATTACCGAGCATTTCGAAGAATGTCGCATGTGTGGCGTCACCAACTTCGTCAAGGTCGACGGTTCGCAGACATTTCTGCACATCTACCAGCCGAGTGCCGGCTGGATGCGGTTTTCCTAGAAGGTATGGAACCAGAGGCTGCATTCCTGCGGTATTAAAAAGCGTGGAATTCGTGACGCCCTGTTCGTCGGGTGTGACTAGCGAAGCAGATGGTATGATCGCATGTCCGCGTTTTTCGAAGAATGCCAGGAATCGTTGGCGGATTTCAATTGAGTTCATGAGTGAACTTTAGCAGAAAATCGAATGATTTTCTACAGGACAAAGCGCCCGTTTCTGTAGAGGGGTTGGTTAAATCTGATCCACCCTTCATGATTCCCCTTCCGCCACCAAGCGCAAAATTTACCAGTAGGTCGGCATATTTTTCTAGAATAGCTTTTGGAGGCCTATAATCTAAGGTTTTTTTCATTATGTACTTATACTATATGGTTAAATGTAAGGTTTTAAAACCTCAAAGTCCTTCTTCAATGTGTCGCGCATGCCGCCGTTGTAGAGTGCCGCAGCCGGATGATAGAGAGTTACGATAGAAATCGGCCCATATGAAGCCTTCGTCTCGAATATTTGGCCGTGTATCCTGCTGATCGGCTCCAATTCAAGATCTAGTTCGAAATGCTTCATGACATAATTCATCGAGTGCCGGCCGAGTGTGGCGATGACCTTGGGCTGGATTATCTCTATCTGCCTGACTAGGAACGGTGCATACAATTCAATTTCTTCTAAAGTCGGATCGCGGTTCTCGGGCGGTCGGTCTTTGACTATGTTCGTGATATAAACCTGCTCGCGTTTGAGGCCGATTGATTCGACCAGTTCAGTCAAGAATTTACCAGCCGCACCACAAAACGGTTTACCTTGTTTGGCCTCATTCAGGCCGGGTGCTTCGCCGACGAACATGATTTTGGCATCATGATTCCCCTCCCCTACCACTGGAAAAAATTTGTTGACATTTCTGTATTCATATAGCGGAGATTCCTTGAACGAGAGAAGCTCGTCGCGGATCTTCCTCATTTCGTCGTATTTGGGCATGGTACCAGTGTTATTTCGCCTGCTCGACGATAAATTGCGCCTCGGTCAGAACCTTCTCGATGAGATCCTTCCTTATTCCTACTCTCGCAAGGACATCCGGCTTTCCGATGATATCAATACATGTGAGCACTCCTTGCCCGATGATGTTCTTCTTATCCTGATGGCTAAGTGAGTTCAAGCAAGTTATCGGATGCAGACCGTTCTGCTCCATGATTTGGTGGAGGTTGTTGACGTTCGGATAATTCCAGCCGATAAGCTTCAGACCCTTACATTCGCCGTATTTGATGGCTATGTCGGTAAACTTGGTGTTGGTAATGAGCCATCGCCCTGTCGGTGAAAGCTTGCGCGGTTTGCCACCAAAGTCGTAGGTGTTCTCGGAAAGATCGTCGAACCTAGCCTTCACATATAGTGCAACCTTAACATCCGACCGTAGGCCGAGTTCATTGTGGAATTTCGCTTCTATCATGGCCAGCTCATCACCCTTCCAAGCTACGACATCTACTTCATGCTCCACACAGGTTCCGATGAGTGTTTGATCAGTGACAGCATCATATCCCCAGAGTTGGAATATACGCGCCACGAATTTCTCAAAAGGAAAGCCATCTGGGCCGAGATCAAACAGCGCTCTGCGAAGTGAATATTTTATCGCTGTCGGGTGGTGGTGCTTCTTAAGAAGGCTGAATGCATGAGAATAAATATCGGCTGTAGTCATCCCGTCCCACATTTCCCGTTCGATCTCGTCAGTTATTTCGTCTACTGCTTCACTAGATGCACCGGATCGTTTCAGAGATGTTGCAAGCTTGCTGTCATCAAAAAGCTCTTTTGTGCCATCTGATTTTGTGACTAATAGTGGTTCGGCCATGGGGTTATTATACTACCCGGTAGTTGATTTTGCTAAATCAGAATTCCTCCACCGAGGCATTCATCACCATCATATAAAACTAGTGATTGGCCGGGTGTGAGAGTTTCCTGCTTTTCAGTGAATCTGACCAGCACCACGCCATCCTTATTGGATGTCACTATACATTTGTATAGTGGCGCACGATAACGACTACGCGCCCATAGTTCCTCATCAGGCCCCGGAATTCTACCAACCCAATTTACATTAGATATTTTCGCCACTGTCAATAAAGATTTTTGACCATTAGACATATCCCGCCCCGACAATTCTTGCCGAGCATCATCAATATATATCGGTTCCCCCTTATTTGTAACTGTGATCCTATTTGTAGAAATATCCTTCCCAATAACATAATACGGCTTGTCATCTGGCGTCTTCTCTGTGATCGTAAAACCACGCCGCTCACCGATCGTGAACAGAAGCGCTCCCGGGTGATGTCCTATCCGCTCCTTTTTTTCATTGACAACATCACCAGACTGTACCTTTATATAGTGCTTCAAGAATTCCTTTACATCCACCTTACCCATGAAGCACAATCCCTGACTGTCTTTCTTCTCCGCATTTGGCAGGCCGAACCTCCTAGCAAGCTCACGGACTTCAGATTTCTGTAAATGACCAACAGGAAACAAGACATGCTCCAAGTCCTCCTGTTTCAACGTCCACAAAAAATATGATTGGTCCTTGTTTTTATCGACACCTGCTAGAAGCCGGGACTCACCGCCAACCTTCTTGTTAATGGCATAATGCCCCGTCGCAATGTAATCAGCCCCATGTTCCCTAGCCCATTTCCAAAAAGCTCCGAACTTTACCTCGCGATTGCACATAACATCTGGATTTGGGGTTCTGCCTAGACTGTATTCATGGATCATATAGTCGATCACACCCTCTTTATATTCCTTTTCCAGATCCAATGTAACGAATGGTATATCGAGGTGTGCCGCCGCTCGCATAGCCTCCAGCCGCTC
>JAPLZI010000027.1:2922-8194 GCA_026395095.1 Candidatus Tayloriibacteriota bacterium | reverse complement strand
CTAGAGAACGGCGATGACGAGATGAACGAAGGTAGGAAAAAAGTTAGATTAGCCTTTTTCCTACCGACAGGATGCTATGCTACGATGTGCGTGAGGCAATTGATACAAAAGGTAACTATAACATCAAAATAATGCCTAACACCAAGAACATCGAAGTCGAAGTCCGTGGACCCCTTTCCAAGACTGAATTCGAGAGGCTAAACTCGTTCCTTTCGAAGAATGCGACCTTCAAGCAGAAGAAAGAGCGGGTACTCATAGACTATTCCGCTGGATTGAAAGATAGGACCAAGGACATACGAGTGAGAGAGACGAACGGTGTGCCGGAGATAGTGATCAAGTTAGGCTCGTGGGGCGGTTCGGAGAAGAGGGAGGAGATATCGCTCCATCTGGGTAAGGGGTCATTCGATGAGCTCGTTAGAGCCTTTGGAGAGCTAGGTTATACCAAGGGAGTCAATGTGTGTTAGGAACAGTCTAGTGTATGACTTAACGGATATCGAATTTGCTCTCGTCGAAGTGCCCGAGCACAGCTATTACTTTGAGGCCGAGATTGTGACCTCCTCGGAGAAGGCACACACTGCCGAGGTGGAGCTGCTAAAAACTTGCAAGGATATGGGCCTAAAGACTTTCACTGACGAAACCTTCTTCGCCTACATAGAGACCTTGAATGAAGAATCGAACTCTATCTTCGAATACAAGGACTATCAGCCGGGCTATTTCCGAGACAAAAAATATCTGAAGCCGTAAGAGTGGGCAAAAAAGGGCGATTGCGTGCAATCGCCCCAGACTCTCTTGACTACTGCCCCCGCTTTATTTGGGGCAGTGACCTTTGATGTAAACCTTCCCGCCGATGATCTTGTGTATCGGCCTATTGCCAATCTGCGACAGCCGGCAGAACGGAGTCTCGCACTTCGGGCACTTGAAGTCACCCTTGGTGTGGTCTGCCGTTATCCTGTCCACGAAGCATTTCACCAGAGAGCCCGGCCCCTCCTTGTCGTACTCGTAAAGGAGCGTGTTGCAGCTCCTGCAATGGACCTTGATGGGATATATGGGTTTACTCATAGTTGGAACCTCGTGGTTATGGCGTTGAATTCTGGCGGGCAGACTCCCACGCAGGCGTTGCAGCCTATGCAGTTGTCCTTGATCACGGCTTTAGTTTCGCCGTTCATGCCCGAGAGCCTGATAGCGTCGAACGAACAGCTCGAAACACAGATCCCACAACCGGTGCACTTCTCCTCCGATATGACGGGGATAGGCGCCGAGAATCGGTGCGCGACAGCCTTATCTTGGCTCATCCCGATGATGTCCGATATGCCGGATAGATGGGGGCGAGCGGCAAGGAATGCCGCGAGCCCGCCTCTAATCTGACCGAACACTTTCGGCCCTTCGAGCGCCGGCAGGGTGTAGAGTTCTACGGCGGACGCTCCGGCCATCATCATCTGGATGGCTTCGTCGGCACTAGATATGCCGCCGACGCCGACGACCGGTATAGCTACAGCCTTCTTGATCTCATAGACGCACCGTAGGGCTATCGGGAAGATAGCGGGTCCGGTGACGCCGCCGGCTCCGCCCTTGATGCCGACCTTCGGAAGGCCGGTGTGGATGTCGATGAGCATCCCCGGGCCAATGCTGTTCGTGCAGACGATCGCGTCAGCTCCCGCTTTCTCGCCTTCAGCCGCCATCTCCACTACGAATGGCGAATATGAGAGCTTGAGCCAGATAGGTAGGGAGGTGACCGGTCTTATAGCGTTTAACAGCTTCTGCAGGTGGTCGAAATCCAAATTCAGATTGCCGTGCAGAGCCCCCGAATGGGAGCATGAGACGTTGATCTCGAACCCGTCAGTCTTGCCGTCCAAGGCGCGGATGAGATTCATCCGACGATGTCTCTGCCGGAGAGCGAGATGATCAGGCGTTTGCCGGTTTCTCTCACGTTGTCGGCCCAGCCGTCGCGCCAGTTCGTCCAATGGTGCTCGTTGCCCCATTCGCAGTTCAGCATCGATCTCCTTTCGAAGATGCCATAGCGAGGAGCAGGAACCCTGGAGCGTTCTGGCGAAACAGTCTCTTTGAGCGAACGAGTCACCATCCCCGCGCAGCCGAATCGACTTGCCCGAAGGAAGAAGCTCGGCGTTTCAGTAATGTAGCCTGAGGCTACGAGGAGTGGGGTGTCGAATGATATCGACCCCACGCGAGTTGACATATTCATGGCAGATTATGGTCGATTGTTTTCGATGCATTGTTCAAGGCACTCGACTACCCGATTCACGACTGTGTGCTCGTCGTCCTTTGCGAATTCCACAATGAGTATGAAGAGGCCGCGGTTCTCGCGGATCTTGTCCCGCGTCGAGCTAGGCGTTCTTCCAGGAAGGCGATGTCCCTTGGTATCAAAGCGATGGCAACCGGTGAATGACCAGCACGGCTGGTTGCTATCAGGTTGTCGATATGGAACTCTGTGAGAAAGTGCCCGGAAGTTCTTTCCAAGAATCCTCTCCGGATGCCGTATCTGCCACCAACTAAGCTTTGAACGAATGCGAGCTCGCCGGCCTTTTCGAGGGCGTCGAATTCGGTATGAGAGACGCTCTCTCTGGTGACGCCCTGGATCTCTCCGCGGTGCCGCAGAAGGCGCGTCGTGGTCCAACAGAGCTCTTTGAGCCCGGGGAAGCGTTGCAGGAGTGCTTTTTTCAGGAATTCCTTGCCGCCTCCGGATGGTGCTGTGAGTGATATGAGCATGGGAAAAAGAAGGTGTTTTCAAACAACATGGGGTTTCTATCCGGATTCAGATTAACCTTAAAAAATGGACTTTGTCAACCATTCGTAAAACGAATTCTAACCTTATTGCATTATTACTTCGAACCCAGTCTCCCTCAACAAAAAATATCCATACAAAACAAAGAGATTCTAGGGGCTCCCCGAACGTGGGATTATTATAACCATATTCTCGGACGCGGAATACATGGCAGGGATGTATAATCAGTTGCTTTTTATGAAGGTGATGAGGAGGGAAGAGATTTAACCTCTATTCCATATATACCGTATTTAGGAATGTTCACTCGATATTCTTCGAAGTTATTATAACTCTCAATTCCACTTTCTATGTCGAGACCACTTGATAGGACATTTTCCACCCCCTCTCGCGTAAGCATAGATCTAGTATCTGGGTAATGTCTGACTGCAACAACAATTACAGTCATTTTTTCATTGGTAATTGAATTATTAAAAGTGATTGTGTCACCGGATTTTAAATCATCATAGGAAAAAATATCTACGCTAGTTCGGGTTCTGCCCTCGATTTTCTTTGTTCCTGTCTTAATTGCCTTGAATGGCCGATCGTTAAGATTTAGATTGTAGTTCATGGATTTTATCTAAGATGTATTTCGCCGTTTGCTCCGGAGTTTGTTCAGAGTTATCTATAATTTCACCAAAAGTCGGCGTAGGTATCCCAATTTTATAATGGTATTTAATTCGTTCTTTTTCCCATTCATCGAGTATTCTACTTCCGCGATTTGTTAGTGCTTTCTCTAGTGTTGGAGCAAGGGTAAAAACAGCCACAGGAATATTCAAGTCTTTCAAGCCGTTCTTAAAATAGCCATAGTTTTTCTGTGATAAGGGATATGGAACTATGGTATGAATGTTGTGTTTGGAAAAGTTCCTAATAACTGATAAAGCATTTTCCAAATTTAGTGGAACAGCTTGGTCTATGGGCATCCATTCTATCATTTGGTGAAATGAGTCAATTTCCAATAGAGCTGAGGTTGTCAGGCTCTTATATAGTAATTTAGCTACGGTGCTCTTACCTGAATTAATAGACCCATTAAGTAGAATTATCATAATTTAGTTTTTGCGTAAGAATTATACCTTAGCGTTCGAACCCAGTCTCCCTCAACAAAAAATAGCCAAGTAAAACAAGGAGATTCTAATTGCTCCCCGAACGTGGGATTATTATAACCATATTTAGAGATGCGAATTACATGTCGGGGCTATATAATCAGTTACTTTTTATGAAGGCGATGACAAGACTGAGCGCATTTTAGTAGTTAAAAATAAAATATGTAAAATCAGTTTGACTTGGTATACTCCCTACATGGAAATCAAATCTTCCCTCGTAAATCGTTCTGGTCAAAGATTAAATCTTATATATCGCGAAGATGATCCGTTGGAGGGCCTCGACGGTAAAGTTTTGCAAGGTGTACACGGTCTTTGTTTTTGTGGCGGCAAGCTTGTTGTCGTATATGCGGCCAAAAAGGGATACTGGACTCCGCCTGGGGGTGGTATTGAATCGGGAGAAACCTACGAAGAAGCTGTTGTACGCGAAGTCAGAGAAGAGACCAATATGAAGGTTTTGAGCCAGCAGTTGATTGGTTATCAAGATATTTACGAACCGAATAGAATAATGAGACAGACTCGTTCGGTTTGCATAGTCGAACCAATCGGCCCGTTTGTATCTGATCCGGATGGCGATGTTACTGATATAAAACTCATTGATCCAGCCGATTACAAGAAATATTTCGATTGGGGCGAGGTGGGGGAGAGAATTATGGAGAGGGCATTGTTACTACTAAATTCAACTAGTAATTGCAATTATTAATCCCCCATCAGCGCTTGCGCACTGCTGGGGGATTGAGACCTAACGACGTGACTGTTTTGGACCCCACATCCATCGATTCTTCCTGGCGTGCCAGATTCCTCGAGTGATATGGATTCCTCCGACGGACACGCATTCGGACGCTGTGATTAGTTGCTGGTTAAGCCAGCTCTCCAGTATGTCGTCCGCGTTATATTCCGCATGATCATGACAATAGGACCCTTCTCCGAGCACTTTCATCCAATAGACGCTGAAATGAACACACCGGCATTTCTCCCTTGCAGGGGAGTTCGTGCACAAGGCTGGACAGCCCAGGCACAATGCGATCTGTTCACCTCGAGTGTTGATCCACTGGGTTGAAACGTCTCGTCCTTCTGTTGTGATGACCATTGTAGCCTCACGGATGGAGGTCTTACCCGCCTCCACGAGGTCGTCGATACTCATACGATTTCCTTCTGCTTGTGGGCAGAAGTATTTCATACAAGCTCTAGATTTTTTTAGATGAAACTTCTGCCCTCGGTTGAGCCAAGAGCCTAGAATGATGTTATCATGAATATTTAGTTGTGTCAACTCGTTGCTCCCGCTCGTGGACGCGTTCAGAACTGCCAATTGGCGTAAAATCAAAAGCGATTTGCAGTTTAGCGCCTTTTGTGGGCTATTTCCTGAGATGGCGGTTCAGAACTCAATAACCGCATA
>JAPLZI010000027.1:0-2897 GCA_026395095.1 Candidatus Tayloriibacteriota bacterium | reverse complement strand
AGTGCTATTTCTTTGCTTCCACCTTCAGACTTTCAAGCGGTATTCCTTGGTACTGTCTCTTACTGATCTCCTTATCTTCCGACAGTACTTTCACGGTAAAGCCAGCATCTTCAATAATTTTTATATAATCATTTTTCAGTAAGGCACCGCCGACACAGCCAGCTATCAGTTTGCCGTCAGCTCTTTGTTCAGGCGAAAGCTCATCGAGAAGCACAATGTCCGAAATATACATGCGTCCGCCTTTTCTAAGCACCCTATATACCTCACCGAATACTTTTGATTTGTCGGGCGCCAGATTCACGACACAGTTGCTAATAACTACGTCTATGGAGCTGTCGTCAATGGGGAGCTTCTCAATGTCGCCTAATTTGAACTCTATATTCTGGTAGCCCTGATTTGCCGCATTCTCACGTGCCATATTGACCATTTCTTCTGTCATGTCCACGCCGATTACTTTGCCGGACGCCCCGACCTTATCAGCAGACAGAAAACAATCGAGTCCTGCACCGGAACCTAGATCCAATACAGTCTCTCCTTCCTTGATGTGAGCCAGAGCTGTCGGGTTACCGCAGCCAAGACCGAGGTTGGCACTGCCGACCTTGGCAATCTCTGCATCAGAATAGCCGATGCTTCGAGCAATTTTCACGTTCTCCGTCTTGTTTTGGCAACTGCAACCGCAACAACCGACCTTGGTGGCTACTTCGCTATAAAAATCCTTGACGATCTTCTTTACCTCCGTATCTTTTTTCATTTTTGTAATAAATTATTTAATAATATATTATATTCCTGCACGGTCTTTCCATTTAGGGAATATATTACGTTCAAGCCATCCTTTCGGGACGCAATGAGACCGGCATCTTTAAGCACTTTCAAGTGATGTGATACGAGGTTTTGAGGCAAGTTCAAGTTCTCCCAAATGTCGCAGACACATAATTCGCCTTTTTTTAGGGTGNNTAGGGTGCACAAAATCTTCAGACGATTTTCGTCAGCGATAACTTTTAACAGATCGGCTGTTTGCCCGACTTCTACTAGGACCTTCTTATTTATGCAGCATTCAGGTTTCATACTATATCAACACGTATTGATATAGTAGCAACATCTAACTTTAATGTAAATAGTCGGGTTCTGTGTCCTATTTGGGTATCAAAAAGTAAGACAATGATTTAGGGTTATTTTAATGGCTCCGGAGGCTGGATTCGCCTCTCGCCGCTGCTGCGGCTCGAGACCTTCGGCTCCTCATCGGAGCCTGCGGCCCGCGGTTCTCATCCAGCCCGTTCCAGTCGATATGAAAAAATACCGGACAATCCGGCACTTTTTCATATCGATGCTCCGGAGGCAGGATTCGAACCTGCGACCAATCGCTTACGCTAATCCTACTGTTACCAATAGGGGCGGACTATATCGGGCTTCGTGCGCGGAGCTTGTCCGCGAACTACTCCTGGAAAGGATAGTCTCTACACCTTCCTGTTTTTCTTCGACAGGCTTGGCTCGGGATTGCCCCATAGGGGGTTCCCCGAATTCACCTCGTGTTCGACCAGAATTTCTTCTGGAAGCTGCTGCATACCCGACTCGACTTCACGATGACAATTAGCACATAAAAGGATGCAATTATCCAATTCCTCCTTCACGCTTGACCAGGATCTCGTATATCCTTTGTCGCCAAGTGCAAAATTTTTCTTGCTTGGATCAATGTGATGGAGCTCTAATGCGCCTACATATTTATTGTAGCCGCATGATTGGCATTTTCCTCCTTTATACTCGATTGCCATGACTTTAATCTTCCGTCTCCTTTTGGCTACGGCCTTAATAAAGTACTGCCGTCGATCGGCGTATGTTCTTCTTTTTGGCATTGTTTGAATTCTACCATCTAGAAGTGCGCCACAGGCGACCGCTCTACCGCTGAGCTACTCCGGAATATTTCTCTAAAATGAGCTAACATGTCAGAATGTAGCATAATTCTTAGTCAAAATCAAAATGCCTTTATACCTAAAAATAACCGTCCGCCCTGATTCCGCGAAGGAAAGCATAAAAGAGCAGGAGAATGGGCGCTTTGCCATAAGCGTCAAAGAACCGGCCGAGGACAACCGCGCAAACAGAAGGATTTTGGCAATGATCAAGAAACTGTATCCGAAGGAACCAGTCAAAATTGTCGCTGGCCATCATTCACCCCGCAAGACTATTCTTATTGGAAACGAATAATGATAGAATAAACACATGAACATCCGCATAAAAACAACAAATGTCGTACTGAGTCCAGCTTTGTCAGAATATGTCAATAAATGTTTGGATAGGGTAGGCAATATAGTCGGTGAAAAAACAAATGTTCAGTATGATGTCGAACTCGCACGTACCACCAACCACCACCAGAAAGGCGATGTATTTATGGCTGAGGTGCATATAGTCGGAGGTGTCATAGATGCTTATGCCTCAGTCGAGAGATCCGATCTCAATCAGGCGATCAATGATGTTCGCGATGAGATTATCCGCGAGCTTCGATCCGGCAAGAGCAAGAGGATGTCATATGTGAGGCGCGGCGGTGCTAGAATGAAAGCAATGATAAAAGGCATTTGGCCCTGGGGCGAAAGCGGCTGGTATAAACGCAATAAATAACAATAAATAAATGAATACTGGATCTCAAAGCCAAATGGTCAATCAGTGGATAGGTATGGCTTTCGTCGCTCTCATATGTTTCTGGGTTGTTCTATATTATTTCGTCAACAAAACCGAGGCCTTCGCAAATGATTATGTGTTTAGTACGACTTCCTCTATTAGTAAGTATTAGGAAGTATAACCAGTCTTGAAGTCCCTATAGTCCATCTCCTTGCTGCCTTCCGGGATGACTTTTTCTATATTCAGTTTGCCATCGGTAAATGATGCTTGTGTGACTTTTACGCGCA
>JAPLZI010000011.1:1544-3274 GCA_026395095.1 Candidatus Tayloriibacteriota bacterium | reverse complement strand
TTCAAATCTTCAAGCCCGGAACCTGGAGAGTATACCGGCCGGCGAAAGACGCCAAATACGTCGTGGAACTAGCAGTAAAAAAACTGCCGCCTGTTGAGATCGGTGATGTGATTGAATTCAAACCGCCTATATAATATATTAACTATAATATCCCTACAGCGACAGGGGACGCATTTACCCAAAAACGAAAAGTATTTATATCCGAATGCAGCATACTTTACTTACATACAATTAAAATAAAAAAATTGAGGTGAATGATTTAAAATGAAATATCTTGGAAATAAGGGTCAAGGTGCCATGGAGTACCTAATGACTTATGGATGGGCGATACTGGTTGTTATGATCGTTGGTGTGGTTCTGTGGCAGCTTGGAGTCTTCAACGTCGGGCAGGGGAACCTGGTGACAACCGGTTTCGTTAAGATGCAGCCTTTGACGCCCAGTCTTGCTTACAGGAATGTAACCTTCAGGGGTTCTTTCACAAACGCGTTGGGTACAACCATTAAAATAAATAGTGTAACTCTGACTGAATCAATTGCCGGGACTGTTTGTCCTGCAGGTGCTATGACTGTTTCGCCTGATGGAACTGCGGTGAATAATCTAACAGCACTCAATTTTCCATCGATTAAAGCAGGCGGTACCTTTACCGTAGTCGCTGGATGTCCCATGAAGGGAGACGGTGATGCATTCGATTTAATAGTTGCTATCAATTACAACGCAACTATGGGTGGAATCACCACAACCCACGTAGACACAGGACACATTAAGGGACAGGGTGAGGCTCCCTAAAGTCGATAACTGAAATATTATTATTGGTGTGTGTATTACACGCCAATATCTAATCTTCTTTTTTCCTTCTCATTATTTCTATACCTGTCTTATCTCTCGTTATTTCGCTGCTAATAACGTATCCTACGGCCTATGGATAAGCAGGCTATTCGTTTTGATCGTCGGGCGGTTACAGTCACTACCTTTGCAGTCTGGTAATTGGGCAACCGGACCTTCGAGTCAGGTTCACAACGCTGGATGAGTAGACACGGTACAGGAAACGCACACAGAGACAGGACGCATAACTGGTTAAGTATTGTAATAAACCGTAATCCTATACGTATTTATACCTAAACATAAATTATCTAATATACCGAAAAATACCGAAAAATGAAAAATAATTTGTTTGTATTTGCCAACCGATTAATGGGTTCGGCCGATCAGATGATAGATGACCTAATTAGCTCAAACAGCGCAGTTCTAATGGCTGTTTTTTTCGCGGGCTTAGCCGTGTTTATGATATTTGTTTTTATGTCTATTCCGGCAAGTACAAGCAAATCGTTTATGAACAACCGGGGGCAGGGCGCGATGGAGTACCTGATGACCTACGGATGGGCGATACTGGTTGTTATGATTGTCGGCGTGGTTCTGTGGCAGCTTGGTGTCTTTAATGTCGGGCAAGGCAATCTGGTGGTGACTGGTTTCGTTAAGATGCAGCCTCTGACTCCAAGTTTGGCATACCGGAACAAGGCATTTACCGGCTCTTTTACAAATGCGCTGGGTACTACTATTAAACTCTCAAGCGTAACGATTACTGAGACAATTTCTAATACTGTATGTCCTGCAGGGTCGCTAAGTGTTAGTCCGAATAACTTATCCGCGAATAGTTCTTTGTTTCCGTCGGTAAAAGCGGGCGGAACCTTCACTTTGACCAATCCCTCATGCCCTATAAAGACAGACGGCGA
>JAPLZI010000011.1:0-1440 GCA_026395095.1 Candidatus Tayloriibacteriota bacterium | reverse complement strand
ACAGACACAGGACACATTAAGGGACAGGGCGAATCCTGGTAACGGATGGTGCGGATACGCGCCTTTTTTTATTCCCCCAGTTTAATTTAACATTAATATCGCTTGTTTTGCAATGCAACTAAAGAAATTTTCCAAAGGGCAGGGCGCTATGGAGTACCTTTCGACCTATGGCTGGGCAATACTTGTCGTAGTGCTTGTTGGCTTGGTTCTCTACCAGGCGGGTGTCTTCAATACCCAGACAACGACTACCTTTTCGGGCTGGAAGCAGCTGCAGCCATTGTCCCCTACGGTGAACTATTTTGGTCAGACGGGACAATTCGAAGCAGGTTATACAAATGCGGCGGGTGTTGACATCCTTCTACGTAACATAACCGTTGTAGAATCCATTGCGGGAAGCATATGCACCGGACCAGTTCAAACAACCATTGCGGACTCAACCGGAAACACGACCGTAAAACCCGGGGGCTTATTTAAGATCACTGCTACCGGCTGCCCGATTAAAAGCGTGAATGAAGGATTCGACATGAATATTACCATAGAATACACCGCCCTGTTATCAGAACATTACACTAATCACACAGAGATCGGCCGAATAGCCGGCATAGTTCTGGAGTAGCGCTCATTTCCAAGGCATATTAACTCTTTCTAGTGATTTTTTACTTAAAAGGATTTAATCGGAATACTATTACTGTAGCCCACGTGGGGTAGCTAGGACATCCTGGGAGCTTGCGGAGCTCTTGACCTGGGTTCGAATCCCAGCGTGGGCAAGAGCCCTTTTTCTTTTTCTCGAAAAAGAAAAAGTGCTTCACCCCAAAAAGAAAAAGGAAGTGGGGTCTAAAGACCCCACTGTTTCGCTGGCCTCCCATAGGCATTAACAGAATTGAGGCGTTTATTATATCCAAACGACATAATAGATAAAAAATGGCAGGCAAAATAGACATCGACCGGTCGAAGTGCTGCTACTGCGGCGGCTGCGTGGGCGTTTGTCCCGCGGATGCCTTGGAGCTGCGTGACACAATCCTCTGTGTGGACGAGGCAAAATGCACAAAATGCGGGACGTGTGTGAAATTCTGCCCGGTTGATGCGATACGCCTAATGCAAGATATGGGAGCCGCGGTTTGATTCGGTTGGCGTTAAAATGTTAGACAAGGAAAAGATCAAAAAAGAAGGAGTTGCGCTGCTTGAAGAGTTTTCCAAGGAGCTTGAAAGTGTTCCAGAGACAGCAGAGACACATTATGTCCTTGACGTGCGCAACGTTTGCCGTAAAGACGGCGTAGGAGTGAAAATCGAATCGTTTCCTCAGGATATGAAAAAGATTGTTCCTCGCTGGGAGGACGGCTTCGTTGTTTCTGAGAAGGGCATTTGATAAACAATTCTTCCTCCACGGTAATTCTTTTTAATGCTCAGGATACGAGTTAGACTAGCCCTTCCTGTTTTATG
>JAPLZI010000057.1 GCA_026395095.1 Candidatus Tayloriibacteriota bacterium | reverse complement strand
CAACCGCGTTAACATGCTTCTTACTGAGGACAAAGGCTTGAATCGACCGGTCTCTATGAACGAGCGACCTTTTGTCAGCACTTTTCATGCTTTGGGCGTACATATCATCCGGGAAAACGCCGGCATTCTGGGACTAACCCGTCATTTTTCAATATATGATCGCGGGGACTCGAAAAGAGCAGTAAAAGAGGCGATGCTCCTATCCAATATCGACCCTAAGAAGTACGATCCGGGAGTTTTCTTGAATGCTATCTCTCGAGCCAAGGGTGACGCGCATTCGGCGCTCGAATTCAGAGACGCCGCAAAGGACTTCATGCAAGAAATGACTGCAAATGTCTGGGAAAAATACGACTCAATTCTAGCAAAAGAAAAGGCGCTTGATTTCGATGATCTTTTGGTAAAAACGGCCAACCTTCTGGCTAAACCGGAGATTCGCGATCATTACTCGAAGATCTGGAAGTACATCCACATAGATGAATACCAAGACACGAACCGCATTCAGTACAAAATCGCAAACTATCTAGCAGAGAATCATAAAAATCTTTGCGTCGTCGGTGATGCGGACCAAAATATTTACAGTTGGAGGGGAGCCACGATCGAAAACATCTTGAATTTCGAGAATGATTATCCGGAGGCAATCGTGGTAACTCTCGAAAAGAACTACCGCTCGACAAAAACCATTCTAGCCGCCGCAAATTCGGTGATAGAGAAAAACTCGATGCGAAAGAAGAAGACTTTGTACACAGACAATCCCGTCGGGGAAAAAATCGCTTTGCTGACATCATATACCGAGACAGACGAGGCACGCACCATCGCTGACTCGGCTCGCGATCTCATCGAGACCGGACTATCTCCAAAAGAAATTGCCGTTTTGTATCGTACAAATTTCCAATCTCGCGTGTTGGAAGAGGCTTTCATAAAGAAAGACCTTCCATACCAGCTGTTGGGAGTAAAATTCTTCGAAAGGAAAGAAGTGAAGGACGTTTTGTCGTACGTTAAGGCGGCCCTGAATAATGAAAGTACGGCTGATATCAGCCGCATTATCAATGTGCCCCCGCGAGGAATCGGTAAAGTTACATTGTCGAAGATAGTTGCCGGTCAAGAGAGTGAATTGCCGCCAGCAATGCGCGCAAAAATCGTAGATTTTAGAAAACTTCTGAATGACATTCGCGACGAGATCAAAGAAAAGAAAGCCTCAGAGGTTATTCGTTTTGTAATTCAAGAAAGCGGAATAGAGAAGGCTTTGCGCGCTGGCGATACAGAAGATGAGGACCGTTTGTTGAATATTCGAGAACTTGTTTCGGTTGCATCACAATACGACCACATGAAACCCGAAGAGGGAATCGAGGCGTTCCTGACCAATGCGGCACTCGCTACAGACCAGGATGAACTCAATGAAAATACAGACTCGGTCAAGCTTATGACCGTGCACGCAGCCAAAGGTCTGGAGTTCGAGCATGTCTTTATCGCCGGAATGGAACAAAATCTTTTTCCATTCAAGCACCTAGATGAGGACGAGGTGGATCAGCACGAGGAAGAGGAGGAACGCCGCCTGTTCTATGTGGCTCTGACGCGGGCGCGAAAGAAAGTCCATATTAGTTATGCTCTGATTCGCAATATGTACGGCACTGAAAGGGTAAATACACCATCAGAATTCATCGAGGATATCGAGAAAAACCTGATCGAAGACAATATTCCGTCTAGGCCGACCGGAGCAAAAGCAATTTTTATTGATTTTTGAAACACTCATCGTTAACCATGACTTTACAAAAAGGTTAACAAATGTTAACCTAATGATACTTGTAAGTTAACAAGGAATATACCATGGAAAATAAGGGTAAAAAGACAATATACATATCCACAACTGAGCTAGCAAAGATGCTCGGAGTAAGTCGTGTTGCCGTTTTCAAAAAAATACAAAAGGGCCATATCCCGGCAGACAAAATCGGGCGATCATACGCCATTTCCATGGAACATGTGAATGAAATAATCAGTCATGGGAGAAGTAAAATTCTCACCGATGAAAAGAAAACTGAGATTAACAAGGCAGTCCAAAAGGTCATAAAAGAATATGGGGAGACCTTAAAATTACTCGGTAAAGAATAATATGATTTATAAGCCTCTCAATATTTCCGACATTGAATACATGGCGCACCGTCTCGCGCAAGAGACTATGACTTGGTCGGAACCGATTCCCGACTTCAGCACGCGTTACAACGACGCGCTCGAGCGTTGTATCGAGGCGCCTTTCCAAACCTTCAGCGGAAGACAGCTATACCCAAGTCTGTTAAAGAAAGCCGCGGTTTTATTCTATCTAATGATCAAAAATCATCCATTCCAGAACGGAAATAAGAGAATAGCAATGACGACCTTGTTTTTATTCCTATACAACAATAAAAAATGGCTCAGGGTAGACACGCGGGAACTTTACAATTTCGCAAAATGGGTAGCGGAAAGCAATGCAAAACTAAGCGAGGCTACAATCGATGCCACCGAAACATTCCTCGGCTCATATCTAATTGATCTCTAAGATGGAACTACACGCAAAAAAATCCCTGGGACAGCATTTTCTAAATTCGCCACTGGTTTTGGCGAAGATTATCGAAACAGCTGACATAAAAGTTGGCGAGAAAATTCTAGAAATCGGTCCAGGGACAGGCATTTTGACTAAAGCTTTATTAAATACCGACGCTGTGGTGATTTCTATTGAAAAAGACGACAGAGCTTGCGAATTATTACAGGAAAAATTCATGTCAAATATTAATGCGGGAACTTTAGCTCTATATCATGCGGATATTTTAGAGACAGACCGAAAAACATATGGCCTAAACAATGGAAATTATGCTGTTGTCGCTAATATTCCGTATTACATCACTGGTGCAATCCTAAAATCTTTCCTCGAAATCGATCCTCGGCCAAACCGAATGGTCTTATTGGTGCAAAAGGAAGTGGCCGAAAGGATAGTCGCCAGAGATGGAAAAGAAAGCCTTTTATCGATCTCCGTTAAGGCTTTCGGTAGTCCGAAATTGGTCGCAAAAGTGCCACGCGGGGCTTTTAATCCACCGCCAACTGTTGATTCGGCCATTCTCTTGATCGAAAACATATCTGACCGCAGATTTACCGAGAAAGGCCTAGAAATAAGGCGATTTTTCGATATCTTGAAAGCCAGTTTCGCTCACAAACGCAAATTTGCAAAGCGAAATCTGGAAACTTTGCTCGACCCTGAACACATAAACAAAATCTGGCAAAAATTAGGCCTCAACGACAAAGTCCGCCCCGAAGATATCACGGTTGAGCAGTGGGTAAACATGGCATGTGAATAACTTTTAGGCCTATTTAAAGCCAAACTTGCTATAATTCCCCCAGTAATATGGCCGTCTACCCACACAAACAAACTGTTGTGATTCTTGTGGTATGCATCCTCGTCGTGGGAGGTATGGCTTTCTATGTTCGTGGAGGGATTTCAGGTGTTTCAAACTCAAAATTAAATGGGATAAATAATTCCAATAATTTATCTATATCGTCCCAACAGGTCTTGCCCGTAACAACTGATTGGCGCAAACAATTCCTCGGCAATAGTGCCACAAGCACGAACTTTAAAACCACTAGTAAAACAACCCTAGCGAAGGATACAGAAAATCTCACTTCAACTGATCTGCTCGGGAGAGCTATTTTTTCAAAATATGCCGAACTTCGTCAAACTGGTTTAAATAATGATAGTAAAACTGTAGACAGTGTAGTAAGCCAAGTAACTACGTCAAATCTCGCAGCCCTCCCAACACCAAAAACTTTTTCAAAAACCGACATAAGAACTTCCGCAAGCTCTAAGACCGCGCTCGCCATTTATGCCAGAGCGATCATCCTACTATTTCAGACATATATGCCAAAAACT
Organism: Candidatus Tayloriibacteriota bacterium; assembly: GCA_026395095.1. Lineage (GTDB taxonomy): Bacteria > Patescibacteriota > Minisyncoccia > Phycocordibacterales > PALSA-1337 > C7867-002. Next base: position 7,408 of record JAPLZI010000057.1, on the reverse strand, counting down.
AACGAGATGGAGGTAGCGAACCAAGCATTTGCGGACAACGACATGTTGAAGCTAAAGAATATCGATCCTATCATCGACAGCTATAAAAAAATGATCTCGATCCTGACCGCGACACCGGTTCCAGAGCCAATTGCCGGGTATCATATCGACCTTCTTAACGGGATAAGCATGGCTCTATATAACGCTGAATCCTTCAGACACGCGGATGTTGACCCTGTACGAGGAGTGACGGCAGTGAGTTTGGAGTTAGTCGCCCTGCAAAATATCTCTTCAGCGCTTTCAAATATGCACAGATATTTTACCAGCGTAGGCGTCCAGCTAAGTTCGTAACTCATTAAAATAAAATGAACCAAAAAACCAAAAAAATAATCCTTCGACTGTCACAAGCTCTGGCGATAATTCTTTTGGTGATTTCTTTTTCGCAGGTCAAACCACAACCCGCAAAGGCAGTCTGGCCGGTGCTCATAGACTTGGATGTGAGCTGGACGGGCATATTGAACAATATCAGTTTGGTCGGAACGCGCTTGAAGGAATGGGGCTTGGACAAGATAGCGTACCAAATGGCCAAGCGAGCTCTTCACCAAATGACAGTTGATGTAGTGGGCTGGATCAATACTGGTTACAAGGGTAAGCCGGCATTCCTGACTAATCCCTCGGGATTTTTCCTGGACTCGGCCGACCAGGTAACGGGTGAATTCCTTAGAGAGAACGGCCCACTTCGCAACCTGTGCTCGCCATGGAGCGTGGACATCAGAGTGTCTTTGGCCCTCCGACAGCTTCAAGATACTTCGAACGGGATTTACGAACCGCGCTACACGTGCACGCTCGGAAGAATAATCAGGAACTCCCAGAACATAACTGTGAACGGTTCGAGTATTGAGGGATTCGTAGGTGGAAACTTCAATCAAGGAGGCTGGCCAGCATTCATTGCTCTTACCACCGAGGATCGGAATAACCCCGTCGGACTAAGCCTACAGGTGAGGAGCGACCAGCTCTATGCCATTGGGAATAGACAAGCGGCGATAAGCGCCGACTTGCAAATAGGGAAGGGATTTCTGTCATGGGAAAGTTGTACGGATGTTCCTTCTACCGTTGACTTTGAGGAATCTCCAGACTCATCCATCAAAATGGACACGACTACTGGCAAATGGCAAAAATGTGTGACTAAAACCCCCGGATCAGTGATCGCGGACAGTCTTCACGACCAACTGCGCACCCCAACAGACGAATTGCTTCTAGCCAACGACATGAACGCGATCTTCGACGCGGCCATCACCCAGCTCGTCACTCAAACATTGCGAAATGGTCTGTATTCCATGAATACAGGAAGCTCGGGAACCAGTGCTAGCCGAGCTTATTTGAAACAAGTCTACGCAAACGCTACCAAACCAGTAACTCTCACCCAGCCCCCGGGACCAAACTCAAGCTCTGACATGCAATCCCTAATAACGGCCCAAAGCAAGTATGACAACGCCATACACCTTGTAATGATAAGCAAAACAAACTATGAGACAGCACAAGTTTGTCTCATAAACAAAATCAGTTCAGGTACGGTCGCCCAAAATACGATCAGTGGCATAAGCACACAAATCTCTCAAATAAACACTGCTCTTTCCTCTAGAGTTATACCTCTACTTTCAACTCTGACTACAGCGCGCACCACAATCGCAAGTCAGATCAGTCAGCGGTCGGGCGGACAAAATATAACGATAACCGGAAATGACGATCTGCAAACCACTCTGCAAACAGCCATCTCGAACTATTACAACGACTTCGGCACACTCACTGGGGCAAATACCGGCATCCCAGCCATCATCGGCAACCCTGATCAGGATCTGTCTACCGCAGAGGCACAATCCGGAATATTCAATACGGAGGCTGACGGGTTTCAGTTGTCATGTGATGGAACTGCGAGCAACAATGTTAGAGACGCACTTTATGGGACAGACATATCGACAACGACACCTTTCACTGACCAGGGCATCCAGCCATAGAAATAATCTCTAATGAAAAGATACTTCACAAAAATAATTCCAGCACTCCTCCTCGCTCTCATTGTTTTTGTGGCGACTACACATCAGGCACATGCACTAGGCTTTTTAGACGCACTCTCTTTGAGTCCTCTCGATGGGTTCAACTTCCTATTGGCAGCCTTATTCAATGGAGGTATGAAGGTTATGGGTTTACTTTTAGCTATAGCAGGAGCAACTCTCAATTTCTCGATCAGCCTCACTCTAAATATCAAAGATTTCGTAGATAAGGCACCAGCAATATACACAACATGGAAAGCTATCAGAGACATAAGCGGTATATTCTTCATATTCTTTCTCTTGTACAGCGCAATCCAGCTCATCTTGGGCTTAAAAGGGCCAAAATATGGGGACACTCTGAAAAACATCGTGGTTGCAGGAGTTTTGATAAATTTCAGTTTCTTCTTCGCAGGACTAGGTATAGACGCCTCAAATATCGTTTCCAAACAGATTTATAATGCGATCGCTCCTGATAACGCTATGACGGGTGGCCCAACTACTGTTGGAGGGCCAATCTCAGTAGACAGTATTCTTGGCGCAGGGGGAATTTCGAATATTTTTATGAATTCCCTAGAGATTCAAACGATTTATAGTAGTACAAACACACTCAAGACAAACTCAACAGTGGGAGAGGACGGTGTCATAAGCGCCATAAAAGATCCTTTTAAGATAGTTTTGATGGGTGCAGTAGGTATTATCATCGAGTTTGTGGCCGCTATAAGTTTCTTTGCGGCGGCACTGGCATTTATCGGGAGATTTGTGATTCTATTATTCCTATTGGCATTTTCACCGATCTGGTTCCTGTCATTCCTATCACCTGAAATAAAAACCTACACTGAAAGTTGGCAAAGTACATACAAGAGTATGTTGTTCATGCCCATATATCTCCTTCTTATGGATCTCGCTTTGAATGTCCTGACTACAACTCCAATGTTCGGCAAATATAATACACCCGCAGTCGGGGCTACAAGTGGCACAACCGCGCCACCAGCAGGAGCTTCGATGATTGAAAATGCGCTGGCACAGACAACGCCCCCAGCAAATTCAGGTGACGATTGGTATAAGGGTTATCTTCTGCTAGCCGTCAATGCCACTATTGTCATTTTCCTGCTCAATATGCCTCTCGTCGCGGCGGCAAGCATAGCGGGGAAGGGATCAAAAGTCTTGGGTGGCTTTATGGACGGCGCCGTAAAGAAATTCGGGGCGGGAACAGTGTGGAAAGGATTTGGAAATCAGGCTGGGACTCGTACACTTGGGCGCGCAGCTTATGCGCTTGGTAATAGCGGGGCTGTGGCAAGTTTGGCAAGCAAATCTCCTCTACTTGGCGGATTGGCTGTAGGCGGATTATCTAAAGTAAGCCAAGCTGGATTTGGCAGTGGAAAGAAAGGCGGCTATGAAGACAGGTTGAAAGCTAAAAACAAAGCTAGAGAAGACTTACACAAAAAGATTGGAACAATTGATGAGACCCAATATGATAATACAGTCCCGAATGAGGAAGGAAAAACTGAGTTGGATCTAGCCAAGGAGGATCGCAAGAAGATCCAGGAAAATTATAGGGAAAACCTACCATGGAGAAGTGTGTTTACTGGTAAGCCAGGTGGCATGATCGGATTCATGGTTGACAATAGAGCAAACAGACAAGCAGCAGGCAAACTCAGCAAGGAGGCAAGTAAACAGACAAAAAAGGAGGCGAAGAAAAAAGCTGAAGATGAAAACAAAAAAGATCGACAGAGACTAAAGGAAATTGTTAAGGAAGAACAGTTCCACAGAGATCCAATGACAACAATAATGAGTAGTCCACAAAAACTAAAGGATTTAGCGGATGAAAGGAATAAAATTCTTGAAAGAATAGATAGCCGTAATGAAATTATTGAACAAGGGAAGCAAGTTGAAGACGAGGAAAAAGACAAGAAAATAATGGATAAATTAGAAACCCTTGAGAAAAAAGGTGAGAGTGGGGGAGGTGGTGAAAAACCTAAACAAGAAAAAACAACATAATATGAATCAACTCACACCCGAACAAATCCAAGAGAAATTCAATAAACTGCCGAAGGAACTACAGAATGTTCTTTCTTCCGCGGAAATTCACGATAAGATTCGGAGCATTGGAACAGCCGAAGGATTGATGATTGATCAGATAGGGGAGCTTGTCGACCAAGTCGGCATGATCATACTTGGTATCGCCAAAGCTTCAGATTTTGTTGAAGATACATCTGCACGATTATCCATAAACTCCGAAAAAGCCAGGAGGATTGCGGAAAAAATAAACACCGAAGTTTTTCAGGCTATTAAAACTAGCCTCACAGCTGAAGAAAAACTGCCTGCTGAAACCGAAATGGAAGTTGAATCCAGCCTCTCCTCCCTCGAACGGGCAGGGGACTTTACTATAGAACGCGAACCGATGAAAGAGGCTGCACTGGAAGATAAAAATCCCGTTTCGGAAAAAGATCGCTCGAAACTCATAGCAAACCTAGAAAATCCGACACCAGTTAAGCCTAGAATGGCCACAAGTGGCGCCGCTTTTACCGAGGAAATCAGGGATGAATCGACAAATGAACCGTTAGTAGAACAGCTCCTGCATGGCTCAACAGCTATTCCCGAAGAAAAGGTGGTACGACAACCAGAGATACCTAAGCCAAGCCAGCCGGGAAAACAGGAACTAAAGAAACCCGTCTCAAACGACCCATATAGAGAACCTGTAATTTAATTCTCTGGTATAATATCCGTAATGCGCTTTCAAGTACCTCAATTCATTGAAGTAGAGGATAAGATCTTCGGCCCGCTTACCCTGAAACAGTTCATCTATGTCGCCGGCGGGGCAGGCTTATCATTCGTAATCTACTTTTTACTTGGGAGTCTTTTTCTATCTCTCCTCCCGATCGTGATCATCATGGCTATTTCTTGTGCATTGGCATTCTATAAAGTAAATAACAAACCTCTCATAGGCGTTGCTGAAGCCGCTTTCAGATATTGGCTTGGAGCAAAACTATATATATGGAAGAAGGAGGAAAAGCCACGGGTACAAACAGAAGAAGAGGCGGTGAAACAAGCTAAAAATTATGCTTCCGTTATGGTGCCAAAAATCTCTGACAGCAAACTCAAGGATCTTTCATGGAGCCTAGATATAAAAGAAAGCGTTTACGCAGATAAAACACAACACTAATGGCTACACAACAAAAAACAACCCAGGACTTTGTGCCAATCCAAGAAATCCGGGACGGCATAGTCATTCTCAAAAACGGCGGCATGCGATCCATCATTCTGGCCGCCTCTCTCAACTTTGCCCTCAAGTCGTCTGATGAACAGAGCGCAATCCTCATGCAATTCCAAAATTTTCTTAATTCTTTAGACTTTTCCATCCAGATATTCATTCAATCAAAAAAGCTCGACATCCGGCCATATATAGCCCTCCTAGAGGATAGATACAAGGAACAAACGACCGAACTGATGAAAATACAGGTCAGAGAATACATCGAGTTCATAAAAACCTTCGTGGAATCTACGAACATCATGTCAAAAAGCTTTTTCGTAGTGATTCCATATGACCCACCGATAATGAACAGCAGTAAAAACCCAATCTCAGGAATGCTCCCACACAAAGACAACACGGAGAAAGAAAAGACCAGCATTGAAGAAAAATTCCAGGAATACAAGAGCCAGTTAGAGCAACGAACAGCCGTAGTCGAACAAGGACTCATTCGTTGTGGTATACGAACCGCCGAGCTAGGTACAGAAGAGGTGGTAGAATTGTTCTACAAGATCTTTAATCCAGGCGAAACAGAGAAGCCTATTCAAATATCATGAGTTTTTTATCAAATCTATTCGGTCGAAAAGATGAGCAATCGCCAATTGTTTCTATTTTGCCGGAAGAAATATATCAGGCCGGAGTTTTGGAGTTAAAAGATGTCATCGCCCCATCCGCTCTGAAGATCAGCCCCAAGGAACTCAACCTCGGCGAGAAAGTCGGCAGAACTCTTTTCGTTATTTCTTACCCGCGCTTCTTAGATGAGAGCTGGTTCGCCCCAATTATCAATCTAGACAAGGTTTTCAACGCTTCTATATTCATCCACCCTGTAGATACGGCCAGGATCCTACGCCATTTCCAGAAGAAAGTCGCCGAAGTTCAGAGCCAGATATCGAGAAGGGAGGAGAAGGGCCTAGTACGCGACCCGTCTCTGGATACCGCCTACCAAGACCTCGAGACTCTGCGCGATCAGCTCATGCAGGCACAGGAACACCTCTTTGATGTCGGAGTATATCTCACGATCTTCGCTGATTCAGAGGGTGAACTCGATAAGCTTGAGTCCGAAATCAAGTCCATTCTCGAGTCAAAGCTCGTATACCTCAAACCGGCTTTGTTCCAACAGGAGCCTGGCTTCAAGAGCGTCATACCAGTGGCTGATGACCAACTTGCAGTTCATTCTAAGCTTAATTCTTCACCTCTATCTAGCGTTTTTCCATTCGTTTCTTTTGACCTGACTTCAGACAAGGGAATCCTATATGGTATAAACCGTCACAATTCTTCGCTTGTATTGTTCGACCGCTATTCTCTGGCTAACTACAACTCCGTTACCTTCGCTGTAGCCGGCGCTGGTAAGTCATACTGCACCAAACTCGAGATTCTGCGCACACTCATGTTCGATGGCGATGTTATTGTTATTGATCCTGAAAAAGAATACGAATACATGTCCGAAGCTACTGGAGGCAAGTATTTCAACATTTCCTTGAATTCAGAGCACCATATAAATCCTTTTGATTTGCCGATGGTTACCGAGGATGAAGCTCCTTCCGATGTTTTGCGTTCTAACATCATCAATCTCGTCGGTCTTTTTCGAATCATGTTAGGCGGTCTTTCGCAGGAAGAGGATGCCATCATTGATCGTGCTATCACCGAAACATATGCCTTGAAGGACATTACTGCCGAATCAAACTTCCACAATGTCGAGCCACCGCTTCTGTCTGACTTCGAACTAGTGCTCGCTGGAATGGAAGGGGCAGACTCATTGGTCCAAAGATTGACGAAATATACGAAGGGGACATGGTCTGGTTTCATAAACCGCCCATCGAATGTGGACATCAACAACAAGTTCATAGTCTTCTCCTTGCGTGATATGGAAGACGAGCTCAAACCTGTAGCCATGTATATAGTCACGCACTATATATGGAATGCTATCCGCAAGGTTCGTAAGAAGAGGCTTCTAGTCATCGACGAGGCTTGGTGGATGATGAAATCCGAAGATACAGCCTCATTCCTATATAGTTTGGCGAAGCGAGGCCGTAAATACTTCCTCGGTTTGGCAACGATCACACAGGACGTGGACGACTTCTTGAAATCACCCTACGGCTTGCCGATCTTGACCAACTCTTCGATCCAAATA
>JAPLZI010000041.1 GCA_026395095.1 Candidatus Tayloriibacteriota bacterium | reverse complement strand
GGCGGGTTGACAGTTGGTCGCACATTCAATACTTTAGTAATAAGAAGACATAAAGCTCCAAGTGACTGGCCCGTGTCATCACAGCAAGAAGCGATAAAGTGGTTCATTTTCGGAAGGCTTTTTAGGATGGCGGTATTAGCATCCAAGTTTAAGCAAGCACCGCCTGCCATAACAAGATTATTACTTTCACCGTTTATATTTTTAAGAATATTGGATATGTCAGATATTCTATGGTCGCAGAAAAGTTTCTGGACTGACGCGCTAAAGTCAACGATGTCTTTATTAAAAATGGATATCTCTGTCCCCCATATTTCAGGAAGAGTCTTTTTCAAGATGTCTGTGCTATCTCGGTAACTAATTGTTTGCAATATCAGGGAAACATTTTCTAGTTTCTCTATTATTTCTTCTCTGGGGATACCAAAAGCGGCTAAAGCCATCATTTTACCTTCGCTATAAATCTTGTTATATACAAAATATGAGCAAGCGCCATAGAATTTAGCATTGATCATGGTACCCATGTCGGTAATGATTCTTCCGATATCATTACCATGACCTTTGTAGACGGCGGCGCAATCACTCGTGTTTCTTTCAAAACTGTAGTCACCACCACCATCGCATGTAATGATTACAGCATCCTTAAAATCTGACATTAAATACGTTGCCGCATGAGCAAGGTGATGATTTGTAATGAGTACGTTTCTCATTTTTCCAAAAATCTCGACCTCTTTCCAGTACAAGTCTTTTGGTATGCCAGTATCTACATTGAAGATATCTTCTTTTTGTAAAAGCGGATTTTGGAGTGTTGTCATTGTCCAGCATGTAACATCTTCCACCTTCTTTTTCAGATAGGATAACCCATATTGAATAAGATATTCCATCTCATTTTTATTACAGACCTTCCTCTTTACTCTAAAAATTCTTTCCGCTTCTAATACTAGAACTGCGCGATCGTTTATCGCAAAAGAAACGGAGGAGTCGTGTACATTGAATGCAATGCCACAAAAGAGTTGTTCTTTCATGTGTTTTACTATAACATAACAATTGATCATGAAAGAGCTAGATCTAAAGGAATATCTGAGTAAATATAAAAACACTGCCGTTGATTTCTTTCGGTTTCCGGGTAATTATGGGGATTCTCTTATTTGGCACGGAACAATAAAGTTGCTTTTGTCACTAGATATCAGAGAACAATATGTAGATATATCCTCACCAAAATATAATGATGTGTTGTTTATTGATGGTGGCGGTAACTTTGTTGATTATTATTCTGATATTAAGGACTTCCTTATTAAAAAACCAACTTTATATAAAAAGATTGTTATACTTCCGCATACAATATTTGGTGAAAAACAAGTGGAAGTTCTGGATAATGTTTCAAGTAAATTGACAATATTTTGTCGGGAACGAGTCTCTGCAAAATTTTTAGATGATAAATTGAAACATGCCGAAGTTTACTTGTGGCATGACTGCGCGTTTTATAACGAGTTTGTTCAGACACCTGCCGGAATCGGGGTCCTAAATGCCTTTCGCTCAGATGTTGAATCGGTATTGAAGTCACGACCAGAGTCAAATGTTGATATATCACAGAATGGATATGCCACTAAACCTCTCGATGAGTTAATCGGGATTTTGCAAAAATATGAACAAGTAAACACCGATAGGTTGCACATAGCTATTGCCGCAACCCTATTAGGGAAAAAAGTGAAATTGTTTCCAAATTCATATTATAAAAACAAGGCAGTTTTCGAATACTTCCTCAAGAGGTTTGCTAATGTGAGTTTTGTCGAAGATGTTAATAATAAATAATATGCACAACATAAAAACCATATCGAAGATATTTTCAGATGTTCTTGATGGTATATCAGCAGATTTTGAATCTGGAGATCAGCTAAGTCGACTGATAAGATTGAATATGGAAACAAATCTAAAACTATGGGATCTTGAAGATTCAGCAAGGATGACAGAGCTTGGTTCAGATCATGTAGCAAGAGCAAAACAAGAAATAGATAAAAATAATCAAATCAGAAACGATCTGATAAGAGAAATGGATACCGAGATTGCAAAACAAATAAATATCTCATCTGGCAATCAAGAACAGTTTTATAGTGAAAGCCCTGGTATGATAATAGATAGACTTTCAATTCTGTTTATTAAGCTAGCAGTTATTCGTGGCTTATTGCTGGTGATTAAAGAAAATGATTTACAGGAAGAGTATAAAGAAAAAGAAAATATAATTTTGAAGCAGATAGATCAAATCGGCAAGTTTTTAGATGCTTATTTTGCTAGACTTGAACGTAAGGAAGTTTTCTTTGAAGTCCAACAGGCTGTCAAGATCTATAACGATGAAAGGGTTAGGAAACATATCAAGACATTGAAAAAAGGAAATAAATTTGCTGGCGGTGTAAAATAGTATTTATGCCTGACGATAATCAAAACCAAAACCAAGACACGAATATGTCCACAGAGGAAATCAAAGCCCCTGAAATGCCTATTTCTGACCAATCTGTTCAGCCAAATGGCTCTACGCCTACCAATTTGCCCCCTACGGCCTCAGAATCGCCTACAAGCGATGTACCCACTATTCCTGTGGAAAGTCAAAATGGAGGGGTAAATGAGCCAGAAAGCAAACCGGTAGAACCACCAAAAGAGCCAGAAATTGAAGCAGTTTCCGCTTCTCCTGTGCAACCTGTTTCTGCGCCAGCGCCACTAACATCGGTTGCTTCACAACCTGAATCGCTGGCACAACAAGATCAACACGGCTTTATTCACGCGTTGCTTCTCAAAGCTCAAGCCAAAATCCAATTCAACAAGCAGAAAAAGTTGGATAAAATCATCCAGTTTGCTCAAAAGAAGAAAATTGTTGCGAACGAAGATATTCAAATGCTTCTGCATGTCTCTAGTGCTACCGCAACGAGATATCTGGTGAAGTTAGTTCAACAAGGCCGTCTTGCACGCGTGGGGAATCCTCGCGATGCTAAGTACCAATTTTTGCGCTGAAATATGTTTGTGGCTCAATTCCACCATTTGAGCCACAGGAGTTTCTGATTACCACCGAAATCTGTCGAGAAGCGGTCGACTTCCGCTTCTCTCATCAACCGTTTTTCGCGCCAAGCACATATCTGTATGGCGGACGCGCCCCTCGGTTGCGACCAGCAACGGAGGGAAGCGCGGAGGCCATTCGGATATGTGCGAAGGTGCGCCATTATCATCTGTAGAATCGGAAGTGGACCGCTTCGAACTGCGCGATTGTGATAAAATGGTTGTGGCTCAAATGGTGGAATTGAGCCACATGACTTTCCCCGCCCCCGCCCCAAAAAACCAGAAGGAGGACGGCACGGCATTCCTCCCCTCAAACCCCTCCTGCCGTGCCGTCCGACACAATTTTTTTGAGATTGCCGATCAGCAGATCGTGCCGGCGGAGGCAAGAAAAAGAAAACAGTCGACGATCAGAAGATCGTGTCGGCGGAGACTCGGAGCGAGTCCGCATTTCATCCAAGGAAAATTCATTCAGGATTTTCGGCGAAAAAAGTCCGAACATTGATCAAAAATGTCCAGCATGAATTAAAACAGGTTTGAAATTAAAGCCTCAATTTGATATTGTAAATTCATGGAAGAAACTTCTAAAAAATCAAAGCCAGTAATAATTGTCGTAATTCTGATTCTTGCAGTCGTTGTCATAGCAGGAGGAATTTCTATATGGAACAATCGCCAGCCGACTCTTATCGGTGGAGAGAAAGATGAACATGGATGTCTCGGCGCTGCAGGATATTCATGGTGCGATGCGCGACAGGCATGTGAACGATCATGGGAGAAATATTGTACGGTGACAACGCCGAGAGTCGCTGTATTTTCTTGTGAGAATAGCAAGACAATTTCAGCCACATTTTATCCGTCCGATGATAAATATGTCGATCTTGTATTGAGTGACGACAAGGCGTTGTCTGTACCGCGCGCGATGTCCGCTTCGGGGGCACGCTACGCTAAAGCCGATGAATCATTTGTCTTTTGGAATAAAGGAGATACTGCCTTTGTGACTGAAAACGGCACGACCACATTTTCGGGCTGTGTCACGGAGGTAAAATAGGTTTCTGTTTTGTCCCAGACTGCCAGCTTGCAAATCTAATAAAAAATGAGAGAAAAAAATTCCTTTGAAGATAATAAGATAGCCCAACAATGGATCACCGCTATTGAGAAACCTCAAGATAGTTCTAGGGAGAGGGAATATTATCCGTTACTTTATTCATGGAGTCATGATATGCATGATGCAACTATTGTGGAGATAGGTTCAGGACAGGGTATATGCTCATCCAAAATCGATCTCGTAAATAATAGGTATATTGGGGTTGAACCGTCACAAGCTCTGTTGGACCGTGCCAAAGCGCTTTACCCGGAGCCGAGCAAGCAATTCTTATTAGGAAATTCGTACGAGTCATCTTTATCAGATGCTTCAATTGACGCTGTTTTTTCTGTGGGAGTTTGGTTCCATGTTGAAAATATAGATCGAGCTCATGCTGAGATGAGAAGAATATTGAAGCCTGGCGGAAAGTTGTTGATACTAACAGGTAATCATGCCGCTCAGTCCCAATGGGAATCTTTCTTCGAAAATCCTGTAGTTACTGGGAATATAATCGAGGGTAAGGTGTATGTTCCTGGAGGTTCAATGGATCACAATATTCTATATTTACATGATAGTGAAGATCTGAGAACGTCCTTAGTAAAAAACGGTTTCGTAGTAGATTCTATAAGAGAAATGGGATTTGGAGGAAAACAAAAACGTCCCTTGGGTATATTTATTTGTGTACAAGCGACCAAACTAGGTTAATCTTAATTAAGTAGGATTTTGACCTTGTTACAGACGGTTAGCAACATTGAATAAAAATATTTCTATAAAAATATGACTGACCTTGACTTTTTGTGTTCCTGGAGTAAGCTTTAAACATAAACGCTCCAGCCAGCCGAAAGGTCCGCTGGGGTTTTTCGTTATGTATGGTAAAATACAAAAATGAATACTTTATTGATTATAGACGGAGAAAATTTCAAGGGCAAACTAAAGAATATCTTCGAAGATGCTGGAAAAAACAAGCCCATTTGGCATGAGTATGATTTCAAGGGACTTTTCGATAGGGTGCTTAAAGGATTCAATATTGATGAAACGTGCTTTTATTTTGCCCGCGTAAAAGAACACGAAAAAAGTAAAGTTAAATCTAAACAACTTATCGAAGAGCAGCGCCAATTAAAAACTCATCTTGAGAAGCAAGGTTTTCATGTTGTTTTGAGTGGTAGAGTACGGGGCCAGATGGAGAAGAGTCAGACTGGCAAAGATGTACTTATCTTCAGAGAAAAAGGTGTGGACGTTAAAATCGCCGTGGATATGGTCAGCTTATCCTGTGATAAGAAAGTCATGGAGATTATTTTATGCAGTTCAGATTCTGATTTGCAACCAGCGATTAAGGAGGCAAAAGATAGGAATGTTTCCTGCGTGTATTTAGGATTTGAGATTCAGCCAAATAAGGGAATTTCATATACGACTAGTAGGACTATCTTGATTCGAAACTCAGAGGTATTGGAATTCGAAAAAATAAAAGAAAAGAAACAAAAGAGAGTAGTTATTGTACACCGTTGGTCTGGCGGCCCAAATGATGATTGGCGGCCGTGGCTCAAAAATGAGCTTGAAAAAAATGGTTGTGAAGTTTTTGTTCCAGAAATGCCTGATACAGAAGCGCCTATAATAGAAAAATGGGTTAATTGTCTTTCTAAAATAGTCGGTGTACCAGATTCCAATACTTACTTCATTGGTCACAGTATCGGCTGCCAAGCGATACTTCGCTACCTGGAAACTGTCAATACACTTGTCGGTGGTGCAATATTTGTTGC
>JAPLZI010000043.1:1518-17991 GCA_026395095.1 Candidatus Tayloriibacteriota bacterium | reverse complement strand
GTAGCTACCTCCAAACGCTGCTCAAGCTAAACTCACTTAGCGGAAATCGCCTGACACTCCCGTCATGCGATTTTTTAATTCAATGAAAGACAGTTGAGTTTCAGTGTTTTTTCTAATTGCAAAACTGCGAGTATTTTGTCCGGAACTATGGCTCAAAATCGTGGCAAAAAATTCTAGTTTTGCATTTAGAAAAATTGAAGAAAAAGGGTTGTGACTTGTACAGACATGCTACTCCTACTACATATATAAAATAACTATGTTTGTAGTTATTGTGACTACAAGTGTAGTTATTTCACTGAAGTGGGCGAAAAAAGTGTTTTCTCGCCAAACCCCTATTACAAATTATTTTTTGCTTCCTCGACAGCCTTTCTTTCTTCGTCTGACAATTCATGCAAGGAAGCGTACCCTTTCAATGGTTTTCCAAAGACGCTGACATGGTCGCGCGAGTACAGACTGGAGATGAGCACGCCATCGCCGTCCTCATTCATGAATGCAGTAGCGAAACTCTGATTGCCGCCTTCGCCGGAACCGTGCCAAGGATTGAAACGAACGGTATGAACGGACTTGACGCTTTTTCGCAATCGCTTCTCTACTCCGTCCAGATATTTTTCGAGCTCGCTCCGGAAGACTTTTAGGTTTGAAAGTTCGCCTGTAACGGTATCTAACGAGTCGCCGATGTGTTTCGAATCTATTCCGATCAGGAATTTGCGGAGTTTCAAGTGCATTGAAATTACCCAACAAAGCAGAGCGATAACCGCGATCGACAAAGCTATGATCGCAATGACTGTCGGATTGTTGATATTATTTAGAACCATTTCCATGGGGGTGATTTTACCACACTTTTATTATTAGCAATTGCCATCGGGGTAATGGTGAGTTACATTAGTGAAGTGAAAAGGATCTATTTAGACTATGCGTCATTGACACCTATTGATAGGCGTGTTTTGCGTGAGATGAAGAAATATAGTGGTTCCGAGTATGCGAATCCTTCTTCGATTTACATGGAAGGAGTTTCTGCGAAAAGGGCAATGGAAGATGGCCGGAAGAGAATCGGTGGCTTTTTGAATGCGCATCCGGATGAGATTATTTTTACTTCAGGCGGAACAGAGGCAAATAGTTTGTCTATTGAAGGTGCAGAAAAAGCTGTACGACACATAGGTAATACAAAACCTCATATCATCACAACTAACATAGAGCATTCATCGATTATTGAAACGGTCAATATGATGGAGGAAAGAGGGGTTGAAGTTACTAGATTGGCAGTGGATAGGGCTGGGCTTGTTTCACTCGAGGAATTGAAAAAAGCTATTAGGCCGAATACTTTCTTGGTTTCCATAATGATGGTGAATAATGAGATCGGTACTGTGCAACCTATTCGGGAAATAGCAAAAGTTATTCGACATGCCCGTGTGAATATAACCAAGTCAAATTATCCGCTTTTTCATACTGATGCGGCGCAAGCGGCATCTTGTTTGGACTTGAATGTTGAACAACTCGGTGTTGACCTCATGACTATCGATTCGGGAAAGGTCTACGGTCCAAGAGGAATAGGTGCACTATATATAAGGAGAGGAACACAGATAGAGCCAATCATATATGGTGGTGGGCAGGAACATGGGATGAGTTCGGGAACGGAAAATCTGCCGGCGGTCATGGGTTTTGCAAAAGCTCTAGATATTGCGAAGGCGGCGTGCGAAAAGGAGGTTGCACGACTATCTGATCTCACAAAATTTTTTATTGACAGTCTCATGAAAATAAATCCGAATATTTCAATAAACCCTGGAATGAACCCCGTAAATACAGGTATCCTGAATATTTCTATTCCTAGCATTGATAATGAGTTCTTCGTCCTACAACTGGATGCAAAGGGGGTGGCTGTATCGACTAAAAGCTCATGTTTGCGCGATGAAGATGAGTCATATGTTCTCAAAGCGATTGGGGCTGATAGTAAAACTTCCGTTAGATTCTCTTTTGGCCGGCAGACGAAAAAACATGATTTGAAGAAGACCATCTCGATCATCGGCCGGATCCTGGCAAAGAAGCCCTAGATTTGGCGGAGATTTACCAGTTGACGGCGCGGGTAAATTTTGGTAACTTAGATGTTCATATGGCAACCCCATCAAAATCTGTTGAAACGATGTTTGGCGCTGGTGCGCATTTCGGTTTAGGCCGATCCCGCCGCCATCCTTCGATAAAGCCCTTTATTTTTGGCACAAAAAACCAGACAGACCTTTTCGATCTAGAAAAGACCAGTTTGCAACTTGAGTCGGCAAAGGCTTTTGTCGCTAACCTAGGCAAGGAAGGCAAGGTAATACTCTTTGTAGGGGGCAAGAAAGAGGCAACAGGAGCTATTAAAACCGGCGCACAATCGATCGGTATGCCTCATGTAGAGGGCCGTTGGATAGGCGGTACGATCACGAATTTTCCCCAGACCCGCAAGCGCATAGAACGCTATGAGAAACTCATTTCTGACAAGGAAAAAGGCGAATTGGCCAAATACACTAAACGCGAACGCATGCTCATAGAGTTGATCCTCGCCGAGAGAAGATTGCCCTAGCCGAAGCCGCCCATGCAAAAATGCCGGTAGTTTCTCTAGCTGGTTCAGATTGCAATATAAACGGCATCACACATCCGATAGTCGGCAATGATTCGTCAAAGACAAGCATCCAGTTTTTTATCGATGAGATAGTGAAGGCCTATCAAGATGGCAAAAAGCAGGCTGTGACTGTTTAATAGCTACTTTAAAAATAAATCTAAAAAATATGCCAAAATCAGAGGTAAAATCTGTACCTATAAGCACCGAAATGATCAAAAATCTCCGTGATCAAACCGGAGTTTCAGTGATGCAATGCAAGAAGGCTTTGGATGAGGCCGGAGGCAATATGGAAAAAGCGCTTGTTATCTTGCGTAAGCTTTCGAGTGGCATAGCCGCAAAGAAGAGCGATCGATCATTTGGCGCTGGAGCGATTCAGGCCTATATTCATGCAAATGGAACAGTTGGTACTATGGTCGAATTGAACTGCGAGAGCGACTTTGTGGCCAATAACGATGATTTCAAGGTGTTGGCTCGCGATATCGCTATGCACATACGAACCCAAAGTTCATCAGAAAGGAGGATATTACCGACGCTGATAAGAAGGTCGCTATGGAAGTATTTGAGGCTGAAGTCAAAGGGAAACCGGAGGCCGTTCGTGCTAAAATTCTAGAAGGCAAGCTCGCGGCTTATTTTGCTGATCTGGTCCTTCTCGACCAGCCATTCATAAAGAATCCTGATATCACTATCCAAGGGCTTATCGATGCTGCTATGCAAAAATTCGGCGAAAAAACCGCAGTAGGAAGGTTCGCGCGTTTCAAGATCCTAGAGCGTTAATATGTATATCCTAATTTCAATATTTTATATATCCATTCTTGGCATGGCGGCCATGATTCTATTCAAGCGCCATGAAGTCGTAACTGGCAGACAGAGCGTCATTTCTCGCGTCGGGGCAGGCAGTGATCATATCTTCCAGGCTGTTTTCGGAACAGTGCGCCGCGGCTTGTCGTATCTGAATCGTCGCACATTCAGCTTGATCGGACATTGGATCGCCTACCATGTCCTATTTCAGGTGCGGAAAGTTTATGTCGAGATAAAGTCTCAGGCTCTGGCTACGCCACAGGGCAAGAAGCTCATCGACGCAGTTCGTGGCCGCGGTGAAANNAAGTAGTCTGTTTTGATATTTTTGTTGGCGGGTTTACACCTGACTAGTTTTAGTTTAAAGTTACACAGTTAGAAATTTAATGTGCCACCCTAGCTCAGTTGGTAGAGCGCCACTTTTGTAAAGTGGATGTCCCCGGTTCAAGCCCGGGGGGTGGCTCACTTCAGTAAAATAACTACACTTGTAGTAACAATGACTATAAACGTAGTTATTTTTTACAAGTAAGGGGAAGGCATAATTGCGCTGATTACTGGTCCTTTTTCTTCATATTTTCTAATTGCAAAAATAGAATTTTTTACCACGATTTTAAGCCATGGTTTCGAACAAAATACTTGCACTTTTGCAATTAGAAAAAACACCAAAATCGAACCTCTTCTTAGAAGCTTAATAAAGAAATAGTATGAAATGTATGATTGATATAAATAAAGGAAGGCCTTAGTCGCCAATCACATCCTATCCTTGCAACTCATAAGATAGAATGGTTTTTTATCTAACTGTCGCCTTGAAAACCTCCCTCGTCCTCTCCTCGAGTTTTTTGTGAAGGGAATTTACTTCGCTGTCCGTAAGGGTGCGATCGATAGAACGATAAGTGATGTGATAAGTATAGCTTTTCTTGCCGGCGCCGAATTTGGCGACATTTTCGTATTGGTCAGTTAGGGCCATTTCCTCCGCCAGATCACCTAGGACATCGCGCACGAGATCGAAGTAATTGTTCGGCGTAAACAGCTTGGATTCGACGACAAAAGAGATGTCTCTTATGATCGCCGGATATTTGCTCACCTCCTTGAACTTAGTGCCGAGTTTGAGCTGTTTTTTTACGCGTTCATCGGTGGACCATAGGAGCCTTATATCTGGAAGTTCCATACCTATGATGGCGAGCCTTTCTAGGCCGAAACCGAAAGCCCAGCCGTTGTAACCTTTTAGGCCAAAGTTCGACATGACCTCCTTCCGAGGCATCCCGCCGCCGAGAATCTCGATCCATTGGCCGTTGATTTGTACTTCTACCTCGAGAGATGGATCAGTGTATGGAAAGATATCGGCATTAAAACGAAATACAATATCCTTACCAAAAATCGATCGAACGATCTCCGAAAGGGCCGATTTGAGGTCATCGAGCAGCATAGTCTTCTTTTCATCCGGCACCATATATAGTCCGCCGAACTGGTGGAAGATATTCATGTGCTTACGATCTATCTCGTCCTTCCGATAAACCTTACCGTAACAGATGACGCCGAGCGGCTTCTTTTCCGCAATCTTCTTTTTAATCTCCGGAAGTTGCATGTAGTAATACCACATCACTGTATCGTGTGTGCGGAGGATATTCTTGTCATCTACATAATAGGTGTCAGAATGGCTTCGTGCCGGATGATCTGGAGCGAAGTTAAAAAGGTCAAAGCTAATGTCAGCTGGCACAATCTCGGGGATGATGATATTGTCGAACCCCTTTAGGATCGGCAGTTTCCTCACTCGGTCGATAATCTCAAAAAGCGGGCTCCCGGGAGTGCGGGAGAGATCGGGCATGCCGAGGTAACGCTTCATGCGCTCGGCTTCGACATCATTCCGGCTTTTAAGTCCCTTGATTAAACTTTCTTGCTCCTTTGTATCTATGTTGAAATCCATAATGTGTGTAGTCTAGTTAAAATTCAGAAAAAATTCAAGTAATAAAAATCCCCGCGCGGTGTGGCGGGGAAGTTTGTCCTGAAAAAAACAAAGAATTTCTTCAAACCTCTGCAGTTGCAGTCACAGCTACCGTCGGTGTTGATACTACTCGTGACTCGATCATCTCGATTTGTTTGCGGAATTGTCGGGCGACTTGATTGGTCCATTCCGAGCAAACGTAGAGGGCTTTGGCCGCCAAACGCTGACGCGTGATTCCGGGTATAAAACTGTGATCATGAATCAATCTACCGACTTCACGGTAATCTGCCGGATCGACGATGGCTACTACCGATCCAAAATTGATAGCGGCGGCGGTCAACAATGACAGTCTGCCCGCGTCCGTTTCGTCGATCGGTGGCGAATGAGTGAGGTTGGCGACAATGAGATCGCAATGAACAATCTTTTGTTTGGCTAGGCGGTCGCGATGCAATGGATCACCGATATTGGCGACGATGCCACCAAAGATTTTTGGGTGGAACATCGTGAGTCGTCCACCAAGTGTTTCGGAAAAACCGGTTATCTCGTCGACCACGCTGACCGGAATGAACTCTGCTCGAAGGTGAGTTGCGGTATTCCCAGCCGAAATGATCTCAAAACCACAGGATTCCAATAATTTGGCAAACGGAACAAGTCCGTTGTGGTCACTGACCGATATTAGTGCTCTCATAAGGATTAAGAGGGTTGAAAAGATCTGTGGTACACATTAGCACTATATCGTTGGAGGTCAACTGATAATGCGCTATGATATATGCATGACGACCTCCCATTCAAACTACTTTTTTATAGTCATACTCTCTATTGCAATAATTTTGGCCATTCTGATATTCCTGCCGTTTCTCGCGCCCCTGGTTCTGGCGATGGCTCTGGCGGTCATATTCACACCGCTTCACCGCAAGATCCTATCGATGTTCTTCAAGGATAATGAAAAGAGCAGTATCGGCGCTCTTGTCACTCTCATTATAGTCGCTGTCATTGTTTTCGTTCCAATATTCTTGATTGTTCTAAAGAGCTATTCTGAAATAAAGGACATGTACGCGGTTTTGGCAACCGAAACCCAGAGATCCCAAGTTGTTGATGCCCTGAATAATGCATCACAGTCTCTTTCACGCGCACTTTTTGGCATATATGAGCCATACTCTTTTGATTCTATCAATGCAGTCGAATTACTCCGTACTATCACGCACTGGGCATTCTCAAATCTAAACGATATTTTTGCCAGAGTTTCCAAAGTAGTCCTAGAATTCTTTGTGATGTGCATCGCGCTCTTTTATTTCCTACGCGATGGCCGCGAATTGAAAAGACAACTTATAAAATTGTCCCCATTGGGTGATCTAGATGACGAACATATTTTGTCCAAACTTCTTCAGGCAGTTAGATCCATATTTGCCGGCTCGATCGCTGTTGGGATCATTCAAGGTATTTTGACGGGAATAGGTTTTGCTATTTTCGGTGTTCCGAATCCCGTTCTTTGGGGAGTTTTTGCGGCCATGGCCGCTCTCATCCCAGGAATAGGCACATCACTCATACTGATACCCGGAATCGCTTATCTATTTTTCTTCGGTTCGACCGGTCCGGCAATCGGGCTACTTGTGTGGGGTTTCTTTGCAGTGGGGCTCATAGATAATTTCCTTGGCCCGGTCCTAGTTAATCGCGGAGTCAAGATCCATCCATTTTTGATCCTTCTTTCAGTATTAGGCGGTTTGGTATTTTTCGGGCCTATAGGCTTTGTTTTGGGACCCTTGATTATCGCCTTATTATTCGCGCTTTTGGAGCTCTATAAAAACCCCAAAAGTAGGGTTGGCAAATAGGGTATTACGCTTCCATTCAACGGTCAAAAATGCTATACTGTACCTACTAAAGAAGCGATTTCTTTTTTATTATAGACCAACTTATGGCCGAAACCAGTAAAGACAAAAAGTCCCGAAAAGCTAGTTATGATGCTTCATCTATCACTGTGCTGGAGGGTCTCGATCCTGTACGCAAGCGCCCCGGTATGTATATCGGCACGACCGGACCGGATGGCTTACATCATCTCATAACTGAAATTTTCGATAACTCGCGCGATGAGGCGATGAATGGATACGCAAACGATATCGAAATTGCGCTTTTGCCAGGCAATCGTGTTCGTATCGTCGATAATGGTCGAGGCATTCCGGTAGATATACATAAACAGACAAAAGTTTCTGCTTTGGAAACTATTATGACGGTCCTCCATGCCGGTGGAAAGTTTGGTGGTGAGACGACAGGTTACAAAACATCAGGCGGTCTCCACGGTGTAGGTGCTTCTGTTGTAAATGCGCTTTCGGTTAACATGAAAGTTCTTGTGCACAAGAGTGATGGCTCGGTAAAAAACGGCATTTATATGCAGGAATATAAGAAAGGAAAACCTGTTTCTAAAGTAAAAATTATCGGTTCAACAAAACATCAGGGCACCATAGTCACATTCGAGCCTGATCCGGAAATTTTTAAAGAGGGAATAAAGTTCGAGTTGAGTCGCATCGTTGGCCACATGCGCCAGCAGGCTTACCTGGTGAGAGGCCTTAGAATATCAGTTATCGATGCCAGCAATCAGATCGCCACTTTCGGCCAGGATGATGAGCTTTTCTACATCCGTGAGACTGGCGTCGAAGCTCCTTCGTATACATTCTTCTTCGAAGGCGGTCTCGTTTCTCTCATTAGGTTTTCTAATCAGCTTCTTAAACCGGCGCACAAGAATATTTTCTATATCGAGAAGAAGGTTGAGGGTGTCGAGTCCGTGGAAGTTGCGCTCCAATATGCCGATGATGTCACCGCGAGGATCATGGCATTCGCCAACAATATCCATACTCCGGAGGGAGGTACTCACCTCACCGGTTTCAAGACTGCGCTTACACGTACATTGAATACTTATGCCAAGAACAACAACCTTTCTAAAAACGGCGAGGAAACCTTTACCGGAGATGATGCTCTGGAAGGCTTGACTGCAGTCATATCAGTCAAGATTCGTGAGATTCAATTCGAGGGACAGACAAAGGCCAAACTTGGCTCAATGGAGGCACAAAGCGCGGTAAACACTGTATTCGGCGATGCATTCGGTGCATTTCTGGAGGAAAATCCTGATGATGCCCGTTCGATAATAAACAAGGTCATCTTGGCGATGAAAGCTAGGAAGGCTGCTAAGGCCGCCAAGGATAGCGTCTTGCGCAAAGGGGCTCTCGAAGGCATGACGTTGCCGGGCAAGCTCGCTGACTGCCAGTCGGGTGATCCGGCGGAGTCGGAGCTTTTCATAGTGGAAGGAGATTCAGCTGGAGGTACGGCCAAACAAGGTCGTGACCGTCGAACGCAGGCGATATTGCCGTTGCGCGGAAAAATATTGAACATAGAACGCGCGCGTCTCGACCGCATGCTTGGTTCTGAACAGATCAAGAATCTAGTTCTAGCACTCGGAACTGCGATCGGCGATACATTTGAGATCACAAATCTCCGCTATCACAAAATCATTCTGGCGACAGATGCCGACGTGGATGGCGCACATATCCGGACTCTTATTTTGACTTTGCTATATCGCTATTTCCGTCCGCTCATAGATAATGGTTATGTTTATATCGCCCAGCCACCGCTTTATAAGGTTAAGAGGGGCAAGGAGACCTTGTATTTTTATGACGAACAGTCGAAGGTAAAGGCCCTCGGCAAGGTGGATGAATCCCAAATGATCGAGGAAACGGATGCGGAACTGGAAGCAGAAAAAGAGCGTTTGCTCGAGGCCGCGGAAGTCACGGGTGGAATAGGTTCAGCGGATGGAGTGGAGGTTGTCTCGCCTAAGGGAAATGCGAAGATTACGATCCAGCGCTATAAGGGTCTCGGTGAGATGAATTCGGAAGAACTCTGGGAAACGACTATGGATCCGGAGCGACGCATATTGAAACAGGTGAATATAGAGGATGCGCAAGAAGCAGATAAGGTATTTGATATGCTCATGGGTGATGATGTTCCTGCGCGCAAATCATTCATCCAGTCAAATGCGAAGATGGCGAATTTGGATATTTAATAAGTCAGAAAGAACGGTAGCGAATGTATTTCGAGATATGTCCACAGGTGATTCCCAGCAGGGAATCACCGAGGATTAGGGAAGTTTTCTGCAGAAAACTTCCCGCGTATCGAGAAAGCCATTCGCTACCGTTCTTTATGATGCTTATTTATTAAACTGTCTTAACTTTCAGTTTCGAAAGGCGTCTCTTGTCTAGTTTTGGCAACTTCAGGATAAGCAGGCCGTGCTTTTCTATAGCCTCTGCCTCGTCAACATCGATCTCTTCAGGCAACGAAACAGTTCTCGAGAATGCACCCCAGTAGAGCTCGCGCATGAGGTAGTCATCATTATCGCTAACACGTTCCTCTTCACGCTTGCCGCGGATAGTCACAGAATCGCGTGTGATGGAAACATCCAAATCTTCTGGCCTAACACCGGCAATCATGCTCTTTACTACGATCATGTCGGATGTTTGGTACACATCAACAGTCAGTTCAGCGTCCTTGTCGGATTCCTCGTCAATCCATGAACTGGATTCGTCATTGTGGCCGTTTTTTGTGCTGCGTTTAGTGACTGATGTTTCCTCGCGCTCATCCTCATCATCCATGCGCACTGCACCTGTCAGTTTATCGAAGAATGATCTTTTGTCTTTGGACATGTTGTTAATGTGTTATGAAAGAGTTGTTAATGAGATACTATTATACTCGATATGCCGTAATAAATTCAAGTGACATCTAGGTGACTAGCTTTGGCCTCACAGCCTTTACTTCCTCGAATAGGATAATCATGACGACGACGGCACCCCAGATCCAACCAAAGGCCTTGAGCGTGTCAGTCGGACCGGCATTTATGATAGAAAGGTTGAATGAAGTATGAATGGCCACAGCCACTATAAGCCCAATTACCAAAGAGAGGAATTTCATGGCATGACCGCGATAGAAAGTTAGGCCTAAACTGAAGCCGATGATAGCGGAAGAAACCACATGAACGAGTGTGGCGCCTATCGAGCGCAAATTTCCATGAATGATGCTAGTTGCTAGTTCGCCGTGTGAAAGCGGTGCCATAACGAAAAGCGCATTTTCGAGCGCTGCGAAACCAAGGGCGACGGCGATGCAGTAAACCATTGCATCTATAGGCTCATCATTGTGACGAGTGAAGAGCGCGACCAGAGCAACGGCTGCAAATTTGAAGATCTCCTCGATCCCTGACCATAGAGTGTATTTGAGAGAAATATCGTTAACTATTACTCCTATATATTGTTCTGCGAATATCGCGACAACGACTGTGAACATTCCAGCAAAGAAACATCCGGCCAGAAGGGACCGCGGCTCGGGTTGATCAGCGTCCTCGCGCATCCAAAAGAAAAGCCATAGAAGAGAGGGAATAAGTCCTACCAAAAGAGCTCCAGCAAATTGGGATCCAGTCATGGGTGTATTATAGACCAATATAAGTATGGCAGGAAGCGGAATAAGAAACATCATCCAGAAGAACTCCACTGCTGTATCGATTTTGTGCCTAAAGAAGAACCATAATATGATGGCTCCCGCTGGGAATGTTCTTCTGGATGATGTTTCTTATTCCGCTTTCGTAACAACTTTGTGATATCATCGAAACATGACTAGAGGCCGAGAAATCGATCCGGATGAGATCCTTCTGGATTCGAGCAATATTCCTAAATATGACCAAAGCCAATTCGAGGGGCGGCTGGAAAAGCCGATATCCCGCGGTGCACTTATCGGTGTTGGAGTGTTTTTTGCTTTAATTCTCGTCATATTCTTGGGTCAGGCGATAAATCTGCAGGTCGTCCAAGGCAGTGAATATCTAAAGCGAAGCCAAAATAACCTGCTCAATCCTGTGCCGATCTTTGCCAGCCGAGGAGCGGTTTTTGACAGGAATGAAATGCCACTTACCTGGAATGCTCCTGGAAAGAACGAAGGTGAGGATGCGATACCGCAACGCAAATATATAGATCTTCCAGGACTCTCGCATGTCCTTGGTTATGTTCAGTATCCATCCAAGGACAAAAATGGATTTTATTATAGAGATGACTTCGAGGGTGTTGACGGCATCGAAAAATATTTTAATGAAAGATTGACTGGTGAAAATGGTTCGCGCTTAGTTGAGACTGATGCTCGAGGCGGAATTGTTTCGGAAAATGTGGTTCGTCCGCCGGAGCGAGGAGAAACGATTACTCTTTCCATAGATAGCCGGGTCCAATCCGGACTCTATGAGAGCATCAAGGCCATAGCCAGCGAATATGATTTTAAAGGCGGCGCTGGAATTATTATGGATGTCCGTAACGGGGAAGTTTTAGCTGTGACAAGCTATCCTGAATATAGTCCACAAATAATGTCAGACAGAACTGATCAGGTAAAAGTGAAGGCACAATTGAATAATCCAAATCTGCTATTTTTGGACCGTGCAGTCGGTGGACTCTATACCCCTGGTTCGATCATAAAACCATATGTCGCCATGGGTGCATTGAATGAAAATATAATAGATGCTTCAACTGTCATTATGACGACGGGATCTGTCGAAGTGCCAAATCCGTATGACCCTGAAGTCATCAATGTGTTCAGAGACTGGAAGAATCACGGGCCACTCGATATGCGCCACGCCATCGCAGTTTCTTCGGACGCATATTTCTATATTATCGGCGGGGGATACAAAGATCAGAAAGGTCTAGGTATAGCCAATATAGATAAATATTTGAGAATGTTTGGCCTGGGGGAAGCTGTTCCGGAATCTTTTTTTACAGGCCCTAATGGGGTAATTTCAAGTCCGGCTTGGAAACAAGCTACATTCAAGGAATCATGGTATCTGGGAGACACTTATCACTCGGTTATCGGCCAATACGGTACGCAGGTTACGCCAGTGCAAATAGTGAGGGCAGTGGCGGCTTTGGCAAATGACGGAAAGTTGTTGGTGCCGAGCATTATTAAAAATCAAACGCCGCAGATAGAGCGTACGATCGATCTGCCACAAAAATATTTTAATATCATACACGAGGGAATGAGATTGAGTGTAAAACTTGGGACAAGCGTGGCCTTGAATAAACCCTTCGTTGAAATAGCGGGAAAATCTGGAACGGCAGAATTGGGGTCGTTAAAAGCGAATGTGAATTCATGGATAACTGGTTTTTGGCCGTATACTGATCCGCACTATGCCTTCGTAGTTATTCTGGAGCACGGCTCTGTACATAACCTCATCGGCGCGGCGGCGGTGATGTCGAACCAGTTGGAGTGGATGAATAAGAATACGCCGGAGTATTTCAAATAAGCCCTGTTCTGGGGATTAACTGTGGATTGCGAAAATAACCACATAGTGGTTATATTTAAACATTAATTTAACCTTATAAATCCGTGAAAAAATCAACTTGGTGGATTGTGGGGATTGTTGTGGTGGTGGTCATTATTCTAGTGATTTCTGGAACAACGAAATCGACGAAGACAGGACCTATTACGATAGGATTCATCGGCCCTCTATCCGGAGACGGGGCTTCTTTCGGCGAAACTGAAAAGAATGCAGTGATAATGGCTGTTGAAGAGATAAATTTATCTGACAAATTCAAAAATCAACCCATCAGTGTTATCTACGAAGATGGCAAATGCACCGGAAAAGATGCAACTCTTGCGATACAAAAACTCATTAATATCGACAAGGTCAAGGTTATTCTGGGCGGAGTATGCAGTGCCGAAACATTGGCGGTTGCACCGATAGCAGAAAAAAACAAAGTCTTACTTTTCTCTGCATTTTCTTCTAACCCGGCGATAAGCAACTCAGGCGATTATATTTTTAGGAATTCACCGTCAGACTCTGATGTGGCTAAACTTGATGCACAGACTATTCTCGATAAGAACTATAAGAAGGTCGCAATCGTTTCTGAAAATAGCGATTACTCACAGGGTGTTCGTAACATCATGAAGGGGATTATTGCTTCGAGCAGTGCCTCCATAGTTCTGGATGAAACATTTACAGGTGGCACGACGGATTTCCGAAGTTATGTAGCGAAGGTCAAACAGAGTGGTGCGGATGTGGTTTATATCAATCCGGCAAGTTCGGGGAAAACAGGTGCGTTGTTCGTCAAGCAGTTGCGTGAGGCTGGCGTCAAGATCGCTGTTCATGGCAATTTCTCACTCGGGACGCCAGATGCATATGCAACCGGCAAGGGTTATCTTGATGGAATAATAATAAGCGATTCAACAAAAATCAGTTCCAGGCTCCAGATTTTGCTGGATACATATAAACAGCGTTTTGGGAATAAAGCTGCCAACGACTTTGAATTCGGAGCCTCTTATGATCGAACGCACATAATCGCCGATGCTATTTCTGCTGTCGGATATGATCCAGACAAGATTAAGCAGTATCTGTATGATATGCCAGAATATGATGGCGTTATCGGTAAATATCGATTCAATTCTAACGGCGATGTCACTGGAGGTCCATTTTTCACGAATTATGTGATTTCTGGTGAGACCAAAGAACTGTTAAATAAGCAGTAATTATTTATCACTACCTAAATCAGCTTTAATTCATGAAAAAATCAACTTGGTGGATCGTGGGGGTTGTAGTAGTGGTAGTCATCATTCTAGTGATTTCCGGGACTACGAGATCGACGGAAACTGGGCCGATTAAGATCGGAATGATTACACCGCTTTCTGGAAACGTCGTTGCTCTTGGTGAATTGATGAAGCAAGTTACCGATATTGCCGTAAGTGAAGTCAATGATGCCGGCGGCGTTAACGGCCGTCCACTGTCTATCCTATATGAGGATGACCAATGTACTCCGGCGAAATCTGTCAGTGCAGTCCAAAAACTGATTGATATTGATAAAGTTAAGATAGTTATCGGGTCTAGTTGTAGTGGCTCGGTTCTATCAGTGTTGCCGATTACGGATAAGGATAAAGTCTTTCTTATCTCCGGTTCAGCAACCAGCCCGGCTCTTAATAATAAAAGTCAAATGTTCGTAAGAACCATAGCTAACGATGACACGGAAGGACTGGTTCTTGCAGAGATGGCAATTTCCAAGGGTTGGAAAAAGATAGGATTCCTGCAGGAGAATTCTGATTATGCCTTGGGTCTGTATAATGCGTTCACAAAGAATTATCCGGAATCTGTCGGTACGATCATCCACGAAGAATATCCTGAATCAACAACCGATTTTCGTTCAGTTCTCACAAAAATTCGTGCTGCCAAGCCAGATGCATTGTTCATAGCTCCGCAATCTCCAGCAACATCTCAACGTATTTTGACCAATCTCGCTCAATTAAAGTGGGTTGTTCCACTGATGGCTGATCACGTAGTTTCTGGTGCCTGGACTATAAAGCATATACTGAAGCACAATATGACCTTGTGTATATTCTGCGCGATGGACTGGTGAAATTTGGTAACGATCCTGAAAAAATCGCCGCATGGGTGAGGACTATCAAGGATTATGATGGCGCTTCAGGAAAACTGACCATTGATTCCGATGGAAACAGGATTGGGGGACATGTTCTCAAGGTCATTAAGGATGGTGTAGCGACGCCTGTTGTGCAGAATTAGGTTAAGGGCTTAGTTGAATAGCAGTTAATGATTGACATGAATATTTCAAATGTTATACTTCAGTCACGATGCCTTCGGGCTCCGAGATTCCCCGCTTATTGGCGGGGTTTCGTTTTCTGTAGAGGCTTTCAATAGTGTTATTGCCAATTTTATGAGACTTTCTTTATAAGTCTCCTTTCTAATGTAGCCGATATTTCGTAATAACCGTTTGGCACTTACTGTTCTTAACTGTGATAGTAGTATCTGATATTTTCCAGAACTTATCTCAAATGTAATTCTGTCCTCATGATCAGCGATTTTGCTTGTAAGCGGAACAATTAATGCAAGGTTATATCTTATCTTGTACAAAACTAGCACTGGTCTTACAAAATTATCGTTTTTGCCATCCTGCTCTGATCCAATATTTACGCCAAGGGCACACCACCATATTTCGCGGGCACGAAAAAAACCGTCAGGTTCAGTCTTATCGAGTTTCTTAGCGTATTCATTCCAAGAATCGAAATCTTTAATATATTCTTCCTGCATTATTGTAGTCTATCAGAGTGAGATAAAATCCTGATGAAGAAAAGTTCAAATTTTAATGAATTTTTGTTCAAGAAATAATGAAGATTTTCAAACAAAAGAAGAGTATTCTGGGGATTAACTGTGGATTGCGAAAATAACCATATAGTGGTTATATTTAAACATTAATTTAACCTTATATAGTGGTTATATTTAAACATTAATTTAACCTTATAAATCCGTGAAAAAATCAACTTGGTGGATCGTGGGGGTAGTTGTGGTGGTGGTCATTATTCTTGTTGTTGCTAACAGAAAGACTATCGATAATGGGCCGATCAAAATTGGTTTTATTGGACCGTTGACTGGAAGCGCGTCCAATATTGGTCAGAATGCGCAGTCAGCAGTACAGATTGCAGTTGATGAAGTAAATGCAAGCGGTGGGATAGATGGTAGATCATTGCAAGTGATTTATGAAGATGGTAAATGCAGCGGCGCTCCTTCTTCAAGTGCGGCAAATAAGCTAATTAATATCGATCATGTTTCTGCGATACTCGGCGGAGCTTGTTCTGGAGAAACCATGGCATTTACTCAAATGGCCGAACAAGCAAAAATACCTGTGCTATCGTATTGTTCTTCGAACCCATCTATTACTACTGCCGGTGATTATATTTTTAGGAATTATCCCTCTGATAACTATCAAGGTGTGTTTGCAGCAAAATATCTTTATAACACGTTAGGGAAGAAAAAAGTTGCAGTCTTTTATTCAAAGACTGATTGGGCTGATGGTATTAAAAAGGTCTTTATACAGGAATTCGCTAATCTGGGTGGCCAGGTTGTTGCCGATGAAGGATTTGTACAAAATAGTAATGATGTAAGAACAAGCATAACAAAAATCAAAGTTGCCAAACCTGATGCTGTATATTTCCTTGGGTATACAGCTGAATCTATCGTGGCACTCAAACAGTCCCAGGAAGTTGGCCTGAAGGTTTCTACATGGCTCGGGGGAGATGCTTGGGATGATCCGAAACTGTGGTCAACAGTCGATTCATATTCTGAGGGGATGATGTA
>JAPLZI010000043.1:0-1489 GCA_026395095.1 Candidatus Tayloriibacteriota bacterium | reverse complement strand
TCAAGTAGTATGACTCCTGCATTTAAAACAGCAATGATGCAGAAAGTAGGTTCGGATGAGATCGATGCATGTACTCCTCCTGCTTATGACGGACTAAAAATTATTGCTCAGGTTATGCAAAAGGCTGGTGTTGATTCATTGGCTATAAAAGAGGGTCTTTATGGAATTAATTACACTGGAGGTGTTTCATCTGACAACATAGAGTTTGACCAGAACGGTGATCTTAAAATGGTAAATTACACAGTTAAAAAGATACATAACAGTGTAGCCTCGCCAATCATTCAATAGACCTATTTACAACCCCCTGTTTCTCTAGTAGTGTCAATTGCGGACTGCTTCACCTAAACAATCTAAAGAAAGGGCTTTACTGTGCATGCCGAACAAGTTGGCACGGCCCGATCTCGTAAGATTGGGCTCATTGCCATATTTCTAGTGTGGGTCACGACAGCAGTGGTCAATTCACTTGCGAAGATCCTCAATGAAAACGGTATTTCGGCCGAGGAAATCCTCGTTTTTAGGAGCGTACTTTGTATATTGGTTGCGCTCTCTATTGCGGGGTTTGGTGTATTGAAAGTCAGTTTTAAGGTCATGTTAGCTGGCTTTGTCATGGCACTATCTGGTGTCGCTTTTTACCGGGCTATCGAAGTCTGGCAAAGCGTGAATTCTGTCGCTGTCGTTGTAGCATTCATGCCCGTCGTTAATATTGTGATCGGACTTTTTGAAGGAAAACGAGTTTCTGGAACAGTCATCATAAGCATGACTTGCCTCATTCTCGGAGTTGTTATTGCACTGGAACCGTGGAGTCAGCCGATAAGCATCCCCGGCCTGCTCTGGGCTATCAGTTGCGTGATCATATCCGGCATAGGCTTCGAAATGTGGGGTAGAGAACCGGAGACGGTCACTATTTCGCAGAAATGTTTCTGGCTGTCGATCTGGGCCTTGGGCATGTCACTAGCGATCATCGGATTTTCCGATAATGAGACGCTATGTCTTGCGAAGTACGCGGATATGCGTCTCGTAAAGATACTCGTCGCGTTTGCGATTCCTGTCACGATTTATCTCTTCCTTAGTATTGTGCCATTTAGCAGAGTGGGGAAGATGAACGTCGTTACCGCTACTATCTTGATACAAGGGTGCACGCCGGCGACATTGATAGGTTCGTATTTCTTGGTTGGTGAGAGATTGAGTCTACATCAATGGTCCGGCGTTGCGGTTGCCCTGATTGGCGCCAGCTTCCTCTCGGTTCAAACTATCAAAACCAGCAAGCCGTCCGAATTTAAGTAGGGCGGTTTTTTTGCTATACTTACTCTGTGGACATACTTCCCCAACTGATAGTCAATTCGATAATAGCCGGAGCGATCTATACACTGGTCGCTCTTGGTTTTAACCTGATTTATGGCACGGTAAAGTTTTTCGATCTAGGCTATGGCGCACTTACGGCGGTTGGCGGCTATACGGTATTTTGGATATACAAGATGATTGGTGCACC
>JAPLZI010000053.1:14275-15293 GCA_026395095.1 Candidatus Tayloriibacteriota bacterium | reverse complement strand
CAAAAACATATATGAGAGCAGTATTTATTATGAGATTAGTACCAGTCACAAGCAAGTACACAAAAACCTGGCTGTGGACACTATCTATTCCGTGGTCCTGGAAAGTAAAAAACTTTTGCAGAACAAAACTGACAACAAATGCCACGAGGAAAGCAAGAACTGATGAAAGTAAATACCACATACCAAAAAAATCAGTAAATAAATATATTAAAACTATATCCGTCAATGCCGCAAGCCCACCCGAAAATAGATACCGAATAATCTTTGCGATTTTGGCCCGACGGCTAAACGTAACGGGGACAGGACTCTCCATAAGAGAAACAACGATCTTTTTTACAGCTTCGACCGTAGAATCAATCGAAAAGTTGCGTGCCCTCTTCTTACCCTCATTGATTAGGTTATTCCTGAAAGTCGGATCCGAATGCACTCGCTTTATGGCCGCTAGAAGCTCCCCCTCCTCGTTCGGAGTAAAAAGAACACCGTTTACCCCATCTGTTATTATCTCCTTCAAGCTGCCTACTCGAGTGACGATAACCGGAGTTCCGGAACACATCGCCTCAATCAACTGAAATGAAAATGTCTCATAATAAGTATTGAGCACGAAAATTTCCGAACTAGCGACTCTTTTTACAAGCTCATCCTTATCCAAACGACCGAGTAAGCGGACCCTGTCGACAAGTTTCTCCGATTTTATCAATTCTTCTAATTTCGCTTGTTCTGGTCCATCACCAGCGATCTCAAGCGACCAATCAGGGAGTTTGCTCATAGCTTTGATGAGTATGTCGAAACCTTTATTGTAAATCAGACGTCCTGCGGATATGAGAGTTTTTGGCCTTACTGAAATCCCGACTGTCATCTTTTCTATTTTTGTAAGATCTATACCGTTATAGATGGCCTGTACAGTGTTTCCTTCTTCACTCCATCGTTCGACAAACTTAGCAAAACCTAGGCTCGGTGCTATCACCACATCTGAATTTTTTACTACAAACCTCTGAATACTCCTAAGCTTCTCGATCTT
>JAPLZI010000053.1:0-14238 GCA_026395095.1 Candidatus Tayloriibacteriota bacterium | reverse complement strand
CCGTATCTCTTTTTCTGAAAATCCTCCATCGAATCATTTGCCCCAAAATGTTTCGACTGTTCCCAGGCATAATCCCCTGGAACACGAACCATAAACTGCTTACCTAAAATAAATGATGACAATATGGTCGGCAACCCAACCGAAACCGCGTCTTGGGCAAAGACTACATCAGCTTTCCTAGCGTGCCAGAGAAGCATGAGTGCGTAAGCAACATGCCTTATAACCTTCGGCATATGCCGGACTTTTCCGAAACTCAATATATCAACATCGATACCCATTCTTGGCAGCCTCTCCGCTAATAAATACGAATATGTTGAAGGACCGCCTATTTCAGGCGGATATGAGCTCGTCGCAACAAGAATTTTCATGCCCATTACTATAACGCCAAGCGAGGCCAAAAGCGAATGTTTGCGATATATGAGCGGAGCGATTATAACTAAAAACGCCTAAAAATCCCGTCCATAGACTTTTTTTAGGATCTCTAGGTCCTTATTTGTCGAAGTAAGAAAATGGAGGTTCATTTTCTCGATAGCAGCCAAAAGCTCGACATGCCCAGTAGCTTCGGACATGTTCTTTTCGAAAAAACTTTTGAAGGCCGCGTAGTCCTTTATGAGGCAGTGGCCGCCAGCTCCTCTTCCTGTTTTGTGAATGGGTTCAATATGCATCGGGCCTATCCATGGGTCAGCAGCGAGAGCTAGTTTGACATCCGACCAATCCACTCCGAGTTTAATAGCCAAATCATAAAGCGCATTCATGTAAACCACCTTTGCATAATAGAAAGTATTGCTAGCATATTTGATGAACTCCGATTCCAAGCTTGTGCAAATCAATTTAAAAGGCGCCTTGGGCAAAATGTCCAAAACATGCTTTGCACTTTTGCGGTGTTTGTCAGTATCAACCGGCAAACCGATAATATTCCTCTGCGGCATGTCCACATCAGCTCTAGCAGTTTGTGATGTTAAAAACTCCGGTGAATGCAACATAACCAGATCTTTATGTTTTGATTGCAAAGATTGGGTAGTCCCTGGGAGAATCGTAGACTTAATGACAACAATAGTATTTGGAGATAACAACCCGAGTGAATTCTTGACTATGGACCAATCTGATTTTATCGCCGTAGTAGGTGTGGGAACAGCGATAAAAACTAAGCCACACTTTTTTAGCGCTTCTTTGTTGCCATAATATTCCGATTCCAATGAATAGCGAACAACATCAAAACCTCTGTCTTCAAAGTTGTCCGCATACGCCTTACCAACATACCCCTGCCCGATAAAGCCGACTATCATTCTTTTTTTCATATTTTATTTCAACATATCACAAATAACCGAAGCGGCTCCATCTGAATCATCCGGAATTATTCTGGTACCTATATCTCTTGCGACACCAACATCGGTTGAAACAATCATGCAACCGGCTGCCTTGGCTTCGACCAAGGTCATACCATATCCTTCGAATAAAGAGGTGTTCAGAAATAGATCGGAAGTCTTGTAATAGGAAACCAAGGTCGCTGGATCTATCCAATCTTCAAACACGACCGACTCAGCTAAACCCAGTTTTTGTGTCAGTTTTTTTAGTTCAGTTTCCTTTGGCCCGCGACCGACGATTACCAATCCAGCCTTGGGACAAAGTCTCAAAACCGCCGGCAAAGCCCTTAATGCCAAACCAATATTCTTCTCCTCGGTAAGCCGCGACGCCATCAAAATTATTTTGTCGAATTGCGGATACTTCTTGCGCAAATCCACCGTAACGGGCGTATTCTTTATTTTTTCTACATCCACAGCGATCGGTCTGACCGTTATTTTCGACTCCGATATTGCAAGGCCTTCCACCAAATATTTCTTGACTCGGCCAGAAACTACGCGTATAGAATCAGCCTTGGGCAAATATGAGAGCGCTAACGCCTTGCGTATTTTATTTCCGACCGTACGAGGATAATTTGGACTGCCGATATCAGTATGAACCTGAATCTCGAGCGGCAAGCCAAATTCTTTTTTGAGGCCAACACCAGCTATAGCCGTTAAAAATGGGTCCTGGCAAGTTATGTTCGTGATATTCCTGCGCTTAATGATGAAGCGTCCTAGATTGCGCATGTGAAGCGGGTAAAAAGCCTTTACTTTGGATCGCGTCGGATAAATCCATACATTGTTGCCAATCGCCGTTTCAGTGAAATTTTTATCCGCAGAAACTATGATGTGAATCTCATCCCAATCCCTGGCATATCCGAGAATACGATCACGCACAGAGCTTCCTTCCTCGAACAAGAGCCTGTCGGTGCCTAACGAAAGCAATCTTTTCGACTGCGACTGCGGCTGCATTTTTGGTTGTGATGAGTCTGTCGGGTTCATTGTTTAAAAGAAAAGAATATTTTTCTCACATCATCGGCGATTTTTTCCCACTGATATTTGTCTTTCACCTGTGCCTTCGCTTTCTTCACTATGTAATCGCGCGATTCCACATCTTTCAGACATTTCTCTACTTTCTGAGCAATGCTCTTGGGATTTTTAACTTCACAGAAAAGTCCAGTTTCCCCTTCCGTCAGGAAATCAGGTATGCCACCGACAGGCGTGGCGACAACTGGCAAACCAGCGGCCATCGCTTCCAGAAATGAATTGCCAAGTCCTTCAGATATAGCTGGACGAATAAAAACATCCGAAACAGCGAGATATGCGGGCAGGTCGGCATGCGAAACAAAACCGACAAAATGCACCCTATTACCGGGATTCATCGGTGGTTCATCCGTGTAGTTCAGGCCTAATCGCAGAGTTTGCTGTTTCAAGTCCCCCTCTAGATAACCTTTACCGAGAACTAACAACTTCACGTTTTTCGGCAAATACTGAAGCGAGTCGATGATGTCGCCGACTGCATTCTTGGCTACGAGCCTGCCTGTGGTTATGAGGAAAACATCGCCTTCTTTCCTACAGAGTTTATTGTTAATAAACTCTTTGTCAGCCTCTAAAACCTCTTTTGAAAAAGCCTTGAAGTCAACGCCATTAGGCACAACAACGATGGGACACTTTGCGCCCATGTCGCGAGCCCATCTCTCTAGATAATTCGAGATTGCATGAATGTAATCGGCGCTTCGAAATATCTTCACGAACAAAGGGCGGAAGGGACCTTGGCGTCTTTCGAAATTATCGCCTTCCTGAATATTCAAAACTAACGGTATCTTTGGATTTCTCTTTTTGAAGAGAAAAGCGCCAAATCCGGCATAACTAGCCATGATCGCCCAAATCGCATCATATGGTTCGATAGCATGCAGTCGTTGGGCCTTGAAGAAAGCGGCAAAAGGAAAAAGGAGTTTTTGCAACCATCCAGAGGACTTGAATATTCTATGCAAACGAATGCTTCCAAGAGATTCCATCGTCGGGGAAACACCATCCCCAAGGGTGATCATGTCGAACTCCAAATCCGACCATGCTATGCGGTCAGTTATCTCTTTTATCGCCACTTCAGCACCGCCGACAAAACGGGGGAAGTAGGATAGCGAAAATATGAGTATTCTTCGGGGGTTCATGGTTGTTTATTCGAACATGTTGGCGTGATTGCCGATATTTACTAGTCTGACATACTTTGAATTATGGTCAACCTTATATATGAGGACGCAATCCCCAGTTAAATGACATTCTCTGTAGTCTCCAAAATTAGCGCTTAAACTATGATCATGATATTTATCTGGCAAATTTCGTCCATTTTCGAGAATGAATAGCACACCTTCAAGTAAATCTACCTTGAAGGAACCAGACTTTTTTAATCTTTTGAAAGATTTTTTAAATCGGCTACTGGTCCTTATTTCATACATGACTAAGAATTCAAATCTGCCATTAGATCCCGAACAGATTTGAAGCTTTTCTCTTTTCCGCTTTCCATAGCCTTTATTTCATCGAGCAACATGCGCTCGAATTCCGGCGTATAACCGTTAGCCGTACGTACAACAAAAGGTATAGATCCAGTCTTGATCACTTGGTTCAAAAAAAGTTTCATCGCCGAAGAAATATCAATACCCAACTTCTTGAAAACACTCTGGGCACGCTTCTTCGTCTGTGCGTCGATGCGGAGCTGTATTGTGGCTGATTGGATAGACATAATCGTAGTATAGCAAATGTAGTGACCGTGTCAATACAACGCTATTCGACTTTCAATACCTTCTCTAGAACTTCCTTTGGAACCTCTTCCGGCGAATTTATTGGCGGTTTTATGATCCTGTGCGTCATCACAGGGGCAGGAGAAACTGACGCTAGAGGAACAGCCGGTGTAGTTGATTGCACATCAGGTTTTTTGGCGATGCTTTCCGGTACAACAGCGCTTCCCAATGCCGCCGCCAGAGCGCTCTTCAAATCGTCGACATTTTTCTGATTTGGCACTTTGTGATCTATCTTCGGGAGATTCTTTTGTGCTAGTGATGAAAGGGAGACTGGTTTTACCTCTAATTTTGGTGCAGGTACGGGTGCCACAGGTGCAGGAGCCAGAACAGGAGCCTGTGCAAACTTTGAAATAGGTGGCGGAGTAGACGCAGGAACATTCGAAGAAGTGACGACATGAGGCACTTCCTTCTGCAGAATTGGCTTTGCAAGAGTCGAAGCCAAAGAAGGAGGTACTGGAACCAACACCTGTTTTGGCGGCAAATTTCCTGGTGGTGGATTAACCGACACCGGTTTTGACGGCACAGCAGTGGACTTTGGCCCAGAGGCAGCCGGAGCAGTAGTAGACTTCGCTACTGATTCGTGGAATTTGACGATTCCAACTTCGACTCCCTCGCGCGGCTTGGCAAACTGCTCTCGCGAGGCCGCAATAATCTCCTGCATGAATGAAGTTTCCGGATGCGGAATAGGTGCTATTGTTACCGCCGAAAACGGCGTCGATGTCAGACCGTCGATCATAAGTTTCAAATAGATCTGTGTAAAACCGAGGTTGACTAGATCTTCGATCATAAATTGCGGAGCAAATTCCTTTTCAAGTATCTCCGCGTCCGTAGCACCGATGCGGAATGTGATCATCGTACCGACGTTGCCGAAAACAGCCGCGCGGACATCTTCGTCCATTTGTTCCACATACTGGTGAGCGATCGTCAGGTTGAGTTTGTATTTGCGCGCCTCGGACAAAATATCGGCAAAAGAGGCATTGGCAAAGTTCTGAAATTCATCGACATAAAGATAAAAGTTTGGTAAAAGCTTCGCGACTCGATCCGGCACATCAGCGCGAGACATTGCTGCCAGATATATCTTCGTTACGAGAAGCCCACCCATAAGCTTCATATTCTCATCGCCGATCTTCCCTTTTGAGAGGTTGATGATGATGATCTTCCTCTTATCCATGGCCTCACGGAAATCAAAAGAAGACACCGGCTGGCCAATCATATTCCGTATGAGCGGATTGGCTGTGAATTGACCGACTTTATTCTGGATAGCCGGCACAGCCTCGGCAGCCATGCGCTCCGTATAGCCAGCAAATTCTTTTGTCCAGAAAGCCTTCACTGACGGATCGCCGATCTTCGAGACAACCTCCTTCCTGTATTCCTTATCGGAAAGCATCCTATTCACGCCGAGCAGAGTCGAACCCGGATACTCGAGCAATGCTAGAAGAGTGTTCGTCAAAATATATTCCATGCGAGCCGACCACGCGTCTACCCAGATTTTCTTGAATGTGCTCATGAGACCCGACACTACCAAATGCCTCTTGTGGGGATCTACGCTTTCGAGGACATTGAATGATATCGGGAATTCCGTATCGAAGGGCGCGATGTAGATGACATCGCGAATGCGTTCCTTCGGCACATATTCGAGGAGAAGATCAGCAGTCTTACCGTGCGGATCGATAAAGGCCATACCGTCGCCGTTCTGAATGTCCTGCACAGCCATATTCTCGAGGAGAGTCGACTTTCCCATTCCGGTCTTACCGATGACATAGACATGGCGAGTGCGGTCTTTGGCTTTGATGCCGAATTTAAGCCGTTTGTTCCGGGCGTCAGTCTCCGCAAAATATGTTACGCGATCATCATTCATAGGTGATATTCGTGGATTATTGTACCATAAAAAATAACAACCCGAAGTCCTACTGGACGACGGGTTGGGGGTTAAATCGAAAATGAACTTGAGGTAGAGCAGCCGACTATAGATCAGCCGGTGGCAACATGGCGGAACTGCTGGAACGCCCGCGGAAGCCTGACGGGACCGTCTGGTGTGCAACCGAGTGCACAAGTTTGCGATTGCCGATCACGCCATTGAATCTTCAGCAGTTTCGCGTGTTCTGCCTTCAGAGCGTCTGTCGGCAGGAGGAACTCCTGCGTGTTCAGAATCAACTGCTCACGCCGAACCTGTTCACTCTGGCTGAGCTTTTCGATATCCACCAGCGGCATGAACAATAGTTCATCATCCGTCTTCTCCTTTTCCTTCCACGGCGGTCGGCTGTCCTTCTTCCTGGGATTGAATCCGAAAATCTGATGGAGTGTTGCGGCACCGTGTTTGACCGGTTTGTGACCGATGGCATTTCCGTTCGCTGGAACAGACGCCGAGGAAGCTACGACCGTAGCCCCCTGTTGATTTGAGCTCACTAACCTTGAGACCTTTTGGGTACTCATGTATTTTTTTGACGCGTTACATGTTCGTCATATTTGCCAAGGACGATCCCTGGCCATCCCTGCCAACTATGTTGACTAGGAAGTCCCGGTCTCCTATTCCGGGAAATTACAAAGAACACGTAGCTTTCGCCTACAAACATACTACCACTCTTTATGGATTTGGCAAGGTCGTCATTGGATAGAAACTATTCCGATCATAGCGATTGGCTGCATCCCACAACATCCAACTATTAAGCCCAGCATCCTGAACTCCTTGTATCTCGGCACGAACCATCGAAGGCGTGTATGTCGCTCCCATATCAAAAGCTTGGAGCCATGGCCGGAGCTTTTCTATAGAGGAAGACGCATTGACAGTCCGGAGAACCGCCGTCACCATCGTATCCCTCACAACTTCATACGGCTTGAGAGCGGGATTAGGATATCCCATAAAGCCATTGGCATAATGAGATGGGTAATTCATCGGCGCAACGAAATCGAAATACGGGAGAGCGTCCTCGAGGATCTGTCCGATTCCCATATCATCACGGCTGATCGTCGTTTGTCCGAAAAGATCAGCGGATGTCACGATGTTCAGTGGCTTGAGTTCAGCATGCAAAAATACAAAGAAATTCCTTATGACCTCTGATTTTTTCACGCCTATAGGCGTTGCAAATTGTGCATCGCCTATATCGCCATCCGAAGGAAATCGGATATAGTCAAAATTTATCTCATCGAATCCTGCGTCATGAGCATCTTTTGCGATCGAAACCACATATTTCCAATATTCGGTGAAATTTGGATCGATATATGCCAAACCATTCCTGTCCTTCCATGGTTGCCCCGGCTTTAGGATGCTCTGAACCGCCATGTCAGGCTTATAAATCGCATAGACCGGATCCTGAAAAACCGTCACCCGCGCGATGGCGTATATTCCTTTTTTATGCAACTCGTCTATGAACTGCGGCAGGTCGTTTATGCGACACCCCGGACCTTTGGGGGCTCGTACATTTGGAAAACTATAAGCCAGTGTTCCAGTATAGTCCTTGATGTCGACAACCAGTGAATTTATCTCTGTGCCAGTCATCGTTTTTATCAGATTCTCCCGCAATCTTGGCACACTCGCCGTACACGCAGTCATGTAGACAGCCTTCACTGCCAATGGCGTATTGATATGAGTGACGACAATAGGCTCACTAGACTTTAGAGGAGACTTTCCAGCAAGAGAGTCCGGGGCTGATGCCGTTTCGTCTAGATACCCTATCCTGGTAGAAGGCACGAATTGAAATGCGACAAAGCCGATCGCAAAAACGGCAACAAGCACGACTCCGAGAGCTAATGACTTTCCAGCCATGTTCAACTCCTGCCATAAATCACGCCAAAGACTCATGAGCCATTGCCGGCAGGGCCGTGATAATCGATATAAGGTGGTTCCTCTTTCCTGGTAGATCCTTCTTCGCCGTTTCCGGGTTTCAAACTATATGCAATGATTATTATGAGTAATCCAATCACAAGGAGAATGACGAAATCCCAATCTTTCGGAAAACCCAGCCGCAGGGTGATCATCGTGAGAACTCCTAGGATCATTAATATTTGTCGTTTTGACATAGATGGATTTACAACCCAGACATTATAACAGACTAAGCCTTACTAACAATAACTACAAACTCTCCCCTCACGGCATCTGGGTGTTTTTCGAAATTATTCAACACCGAAGAAGCTGAGCCCGAGACTACTTCCTCAAAAATCTTCGTCATCTCTCGGCAGACAGACACTCGCTTCGGCATATCACCCAGATGTTTCGTCAGTGATTGCAAAGTCTTCATGATCCGATGCGGTGATTCGTAAAAAACTACCGTGCGATCCGATGCAGCGATCTCCTTGAACAGAGTTTCTCTGCCCTTCTTGTGAGGAAGAAAACCCAAGAAAACAAAATTGGCACATGTCACGCCAGCGATAGATAGAGCGGCCGTCAAAGCCGATGGGCCAGGTATCGACTCGATCTTTATTTCGCCGGCAGAGATTTCTCCAGCCAATTCCTGGCGAACATGTGCAACTAATTCTGCTCCCGGATCAGAAATTCCTGGCGTTCCGGCATCAGAGACCAAGGCCAGATTCTTCCCCTCGCGGAGCATAGCTATGATCGTCTCCACCCGGGAAATTTTCGAGTGAGAGTGGTACGAGAGGGTTGGAGTGCCGATTCCATGGCGCATCAACAGCTTTTTTGTCACCCTTGTATCCTCACAAAGTATCGTATCTACCGAGGATAATACCTTCAAAGCCCGGAGCGAAACATCTTCCAAATTACCTATGGGAGTACCGACTATATATAGACTGGACATGTGGGCACAATACTCCCGTTTGAGATTGAGGTCAAACTGTAATAGACTGGAGGTTATGGCCAGAATGAAAGAAACAATCATATATGTCACCCGCGACATAGAAAGGGCTCTCGGCATGACGCCAAACGAAAACTACCAGATAGTTTCGAACCGCACAGACTATGGGGAAACTGTCCGTGAACAGTATCCGAATTTCATCACTCTGATTGAAAGCAACAGCGATGATTCGGCCGGCACCGGCGACCTAATGAGAAACACAAAAACCCAGGAAATTTTCTCCAAGGTCAGTCAGGCCACGGGCGTGAAGCCGTACATTCTTGTTTTTAAAAACACGGCACGAATAGAACCGATCGCCCGCGAACACGGTTGGATCCTCATAAACCCGCCAGCCCAAACATCCGAAAAGATCGAGAACAAAATATCCCAGATACTGTGGCTTAGCGAACTCGAAAAATACCTGCCGGCGCACAGGATTGAATTCATGAAAAATATAAGATGGGACGGCAAACCTTTTATTATCCAGTGGGCGCATGGCCATACCGGAGGAGGAACGACGCTCATAAGAAGCGACGAAGAATTATCCGCCCTCAAAACAAAATTTCCGGAAAGACGGAGCCGAACTAGCACATATATTGATGGGTCGTCATTCACGGTAAATGTCGTCGTGACTCCCGAAAAAATATTGATGAGCTCCATAAGCTACCAGATAACCGGCCAAATACCATTCACGGACAGCCCATTTGCGACGATCGGCAACGACTGGGGACTGGCCGCAAAGATCCTTTCCGCAGAAGACAAGAAATGGATCGCTGACCTGACGAACGAGATTGGATCAAGAATGCAAAAAGAATATTGGCGCGGGCTCTTCGGAATAGACATACTGAAAGATGCGAGTACGGGCAAAATGTATCTCATAGAGATCAATGCCCGCCAACCAGCTTCAACCACTTTCGAATCACGCCTTCAAGAGGCAAAAAGGGCCGAGGGAGCGCAGGGACTGACCACTTTTGAAGCTCATATAGCTGCGCTTTTAGGCCAGCCCGTTACAAAAAATCTGATTGAGATTAGCGATGGAGCGCAGATCATCCAACGCATAACGAAAAACACCAAAACTGTTGCTGATGATGTTATCGGAACATTAGAGTTAGACGGTCTCTCAGTGATACCATATGAGAACACGGCGGAAGGCAGCGACCTCATCCGTATCCAATCAAAGAAAGGCATCATGTCCGCCCACAAGGAATTCAACGATGTTGGCAATCAGATCCTCCTAAATCTGAAGACGAATATCTAATGAACACCAAAATCCTTTCATCACAAGCGCTCAAAGTCATAGACGATTATATGCATTTTCATGTCGGCAATGCCGTCTCTAGTGTTCCCTATTTTAATAACAAAACTGCTCGCGCCCGAATGACCTTGCGCGCCCGCGTCGGCAAAGGCAGTCCCAAGGATATCCTCGAGGAATTGGAGTCTGTCATCGTAAAGCATCATATCGTCGCCGACACGCTAGCTGACGAGTCGCTAAAAAAACTGCTCGTCGAGAATAATCTGGGCGTCGATTGCTCGGCCTTTGCTTATTATGTGCTCGACGCGGAAAACAGAGAACGCGGCCAAGGACATCTCAACCGTCGGATTTTATTCATGAATAATTTTAATCCTATCGGCAAGATGAAATGCTATCTCCGGCCGGTGGAAAATTGCGATGTCAAAACATTTGGGAGCGACAACAACAGCCGAGTCATTCCATTGAAAAATGTTCAGCCGGGCGACATCATCACAATGTTAGAAGGGCCGGATGCAAGCGACCGCAATCATATCTTGGTAGTACATGAAGTTGAATATGACAATGGGATTCCAAAATCAGTTTTTTATTCTCATGCTATCGCCTATCCGGAAGAAGGACTCTACGGCAACGGCATAAAGCAAGGAAAAATCGAAATAACCTATCCTGACCAGGAACTTACGAAACAAATCTGGACGGAAGACGGCAGTATTTTAAAGGCGCAAAAGATTTTCAGCCAAGCGCAAGCCTCAAAAACCGAACTTCGCCGATTGAAGTGGCTCTCTTAGCATGATATTCTAGTTGAATGATAACTTTCCTGCAGGGCACGGCTGATTTGGCCTATATCCTTAGTTTTGCGATTATTGGATCGCTTTTTGCTTTTCTTTTGGCACCATGGTTTATTCGTCTTTTGCGTTATTTAAATATCATCAAGGGAGTCAAGGTTGAATTGGCCAATCTAGGTTCGCGAGCATACAAGGCCACTACTCCGACTATGGGTGGTTTTCTGGTCGTCGCCACGGTCGCTATCATCACTTACCTTTTCGATTGGTCCAGAAGTTTCACTTGGGTGCCTATAGGCGTCATGCTCATATCTGCCTTGCTAGGCGCACTAGATGACATCATGAATGTTTACGGAGCCGAACGCCG
Organism: Candidatus Tayloriibacteriota bacterium; assembly: GCA_026395095.1. GTDB lineage: Bacteria > Patescibacteriota > Minisyncoccia > Phycocordibacterales > PALSA-1337 > C7867-002. The sequence continues at coordinate 2,912 of JAPLZI010000053.1, read as the reverse complement.
ATCTCGCAAGCTCAAACATGTTCTCATGCTCATCAGAGTCCACAACAGCTGGAAGATGCGGATCTGGTATGTCGTCACTTTGCCTTGGACTGCTTTTAAAAGATTATCCGTGTGGTTCGGCTCTCGCACCAGTAAGGGCATATTTGTCCATGAGAAGCTCATCCTGCAATTCATCGCCGGCACAGTCACAGCTTATTGGATATACAACAAGCTTGGACCTGCTTGGCATTTCATATATTTTCCTTTTGGCGGGGCTTGGAATGCGGGCTGGTTCATCGTTCCTATCGTCATCTTTGTGGTCATGCTTACCGCTAACGCCGTCAATATCGCCGACGGCATGGACGGTCTGGCCGGCGGCATGCTCATCACGACCTTCGGTGCACTGACATTCCTATCTTGGATTAACGGCTTTGGGGAGATTGCAATATTAAATGCAACGACGATGGGGGCACTGGCTGCTTATACTTATTTCAATATCAAACCGGCGAGATTCATCATGGGCGATATCGGCTCATTGGGGCTAGGCGCGCTTCTTGCAGTGAACGCCATGGCTATAGGCGAGATCGGTGCACTCTTTTTCCTAGGCTTCATGTTCTACATAGAGGCAATTTCGGTTGTCATTCAGATCGGCTCGCGCTATCTTTTCGGCAGAAAAGTCTTCAAGATGGCGCCACTCCACCACCACTTCGAGCTTTCGGGCTGGAGCGAGGAGAAGACTGTTATGCGCTTCTGGGTCGTACATTTTATATTCGTAGTCTTCGGCTTTTGGTTGGCGTTGCACTAGACATTTGACATGAATTACCTGCACTGGAATGAAAAAACTTTGACGGACTTCTCCGAAAGGGAGGTCACAACTATGTATAACCAGGGTTTTGTCTTTACCAGAATAGGCAAAGGCATCATGCACCAGACGCGCTCGGTGCGCATAGATCTGTCGAAATTCGAGCTTTCGAGCGAGAATAGGCGCATACTCAAAAAGACAGAAGGGGTTGAGATATCAGCTACTGATTTACCTTTACGCGAAGAATACAACTGGTCGCTCGGTAAGCTCGCCAAGGACTTTTATGACACAAAATTTGAGCCAGGTATCATGAGCGCACAAAAGATAAAGGAGCTACTTACAAATAAGGACAAGAGTAATTTCAACACATTGCTCTGTTATAGATATATGGTCAGTGGCCAGGCGGGCAGTGCAGAGTCACCTGCAAGTCGTTATACCATATATGGTATAACGAGTGACACCGACAAGGTTGACCCCAACAAGATTGGCGCCGACAAACCTACCAACAATCCTACCGGCTTTGCGATTTCCTACCAAAACACCTCAATACTTCACTACTCTTACCCGTTTTACGATTTGAAAACTACTCCCAAAGACATGGGCCTCGGCATGATGATCCGCGCTATCCAGTATGCAAAAGATTCCAAACTAAAATATATTTATCTAGGCTCTTTTCAGCGCCCCAACGATACCTACAAGCTCCAATTCGAAGGGCTCGAATGGTTCGACGGCGGGCCAGACGGCAGTGAAAAATGGCGAACTGACATTGATTCCCTAAAAAAGACATAGATTTAAGTTTATTTACAATACTCCTTATACTCCGGATAATTCTCTGCGATTAACTTCTTCCACTCCAGAGTCTCGTTATGGCCGCTCAAATCCGTCTTTCCGTATACAAGTAGGACACATACCTTGTTTGTGTCCTTGTGAACCGCTACGATGCATCTGTTTCCAGACCCATGCCGTGATTCCTGCGTGCCGTAGACACGAAATTCGACTTTGCATATCTTGACATTTTGATCATGAGCGATTGTTTCAGCTATGGATGTCTTGAACAGTTCATCGAAACCGCTGAATTGTTCGAGAATACCCTTCCATGTGATATCCCAAGCACCTTTATACTTCCTCGAGAAACCATTTATGAAATGACGCTCAGCAAAGCGTTCAACGATGATAGCATATTCAATAGACATCTCCGGGGTTTTCCTGAATTATTAGCTCGTACGGAATGATCTCATCAACCCTACAAAGAAGGTACGGCAGTTGGTTATGGGTAAAGTTGACTATATCTTGAGTTTTTTTATCTTTCCATTTCTCGGCTATCTTTTTCATAAGATCGGTTTCGTCCGAAGAAAGCGTTTTTATCTTTTCATTTTTGTTGCTTTCCGATTCGCTAATGAGAAATACCTCTTTTTCTCCGTCAATTTTCGGTTCAACAAAGATTTTACCTACTTCAGCAAGCTCGTCGATAGCACGAAAGAACGTATCCGGCACAGGACCGTAGGCGAGCTTTCGATATTGCATACCACTCATGCTTTTTAGATTCTCATAGAACCAGGCGAAATCCGCCAAATAAAGTAATTTAGCCAACTTGGTCTTGGGAACCTTGCCATCTCCTTTATTTGAAAGATTCATGCGCAAGTATATCAGTATCATCTGCTTGTATTTCTCAATATCCGGAGTAATGCCGGAAAGAAGTTCATCGACGCTGATCGAATAAAATTTCGCGAGTTTTTGAATCTCAGCTGCACTCAATTCTTGCTTTCCCGCTTCGATGGCGGTATATGTCGGCCTTGATACTCCGATAACATTTGACACTTGCTCCTGTGAAAGTCCTTTTTCAATACGAAGCTCTTTTATTTTTTGTATATACTTGTTGGTCATACCAAAAAGTATATACGGGCAATGTAAAGAAATCAAGCACTTTTGGTTGATAACTTGACATTCATAGGCTTTCAAACATTTATAAAATGGCTTAAGATGAAGCTCTATGAGAATTCACTTCATCGGCATATGCGGCGTTGGTATGAGCGCGGTAGCCACGGCCCTATGGAAGAAGGGCCACAAGATCACTGGCAGTGACGCCGGCTTTTTTCCGCCTGTTTCTACACATCTTACGAAGCTCGGCATC
>JAPLZI010000049.1:3439-5176 GCA_026395095.1 Candidatus Tayloriibacteriota bacterium | reverse complement strand
CCGACTCGAAGAAATATTTGCCCACTTCCCTGGCATCGGTCCGCGGCAGGCACGGCGCTTCGTCTATTATCTGCAAAGTCGGACAACGGGTGCGGTTAAGGAACTTGCGGATCTTATTCGTGAGGTACGAGATATGACGACAGAGTGTTCCGGTTGTCATAGATTTTTTATTGACAGTGGCGACAAATCCTTGTCCTGCAAAATATGTGCCGACAGTTCTCGTGATAGATCGACGCTCATGGTCGTGGCACGAGATTCAGATTTCGAGACCATAGAGAAGAGTGGTGCCTATAGGGGCCAATATTTTATTCTAGGTGGCACAGTTCCTCTGCTTGATAAGGAACCGGAAAAAAGGATTCGGCTAAATGCACTATTAAAAAAGATCGCCAAGGACAAGCTAGAGGAGGTTATATTATCCCTAAACGCTACTCCAGACGGAGAAAACACAGCGGACATCGTTAAATCAGCTATCATAGATATGACCTCCGACAAAACACTATACTTTGGTATAGTGCCGCTAAGATTAACACTCCTCGGCCGCGGACTCTCGACAGGCGCAGAGCTAGAATATGTAGACGCTGACACAATAAAAAACGCCCTCTTGAACAGGCACTAGGAAGGAACCCCATGCCTATTTGAGACTATCAATCTTCACCCTAAAGAAAGGCTGGCGATGACCGTTGCGCTTCCAACCTGAACGATTCTTCTGGCGATATTTGACTACGAGAACAGTCGGCAGACGGCCAATCTCTGTAATAGTGCCGCTGACCTTGGCTTTGGCGATGTAAGGAGTGCCGATAGAAGTATTCTTGCCGTCATCTACGAGGAGAACCTTATCAAAAGCAATAGCATCACCCTCTTTGTGGGTACCTATAATCTTCTCGATGGTGATAATATCGCCCTTCGAGACCGTATATTGCTTGCCTCCTGTTTCGATAACTGCAAATTCCATAATTGAGCCATTATACACAATCCCCGAAAAATCGCAAACTAGTGAGCTTTTTGGGCGTTTTTGTTCGATTTTACCCTTTGACTTCCCTGTTTCCGAGTGTAATATAGGCTTCGGATGTCATTGGCTCGCTTTTGCTTTCCATAGGACATTCACAATCAAATATTAAACCCTATCTCATAATGAGCTCTAGAAACTTCCGAGCAATGCTTGAGGCAAAATGGTCCGACGGTAAATTCGTATGCGTCGGGCTCGATCCTGATGTGGAAAAAATGCCAGTCCATTTACGCAGACAGTCTTATAATCTGCGAGGTATCATAGTCGCTGTAAGCAATTTCCTCGCCAGAATCGTTGATGAAACAAAGGACATCGTTTGCGCTTACAAACCAAACTCGGCCTTTTTTGAGGGTATTATGTTCGGCAGGGAAATACTAGTCGATACAATTAATCACATCCATCGAATTGCGCCTGATGTACCGATTATCCTAGACGCCAAGCGCGGGGATATCGGTAATACTAACGGCGGCTATGTCCGTGACACATTCGACCACCTTAATGTCGATGCAATCACTGTTCATCCTTATCTCGGCCAGGAGGCTATGCAACCATTCCTGGACAAGAAGGATAAGGGCATCCTCGTGCTCTGTCGCACCTCAAACAAAGGCGCTGATGAGTTTCAAAATCACGGTGAGGGCTCATTGGCCGGAATGCTTTACGAGAAGGTTGCCGCTCGTGTTGCCAGTTATTGGAATACAAATGGTAATTGTGGCCTAGTGGTGGGTGCAACC
>JAPLZI010000049.1:0-3415 GCA_026395095.1 Candidatus Tayloriibacteriota bacterium | reverse complement strand
GGTGGGTGCAACCTACCCACAGGAGTTAAGCGATATTCGTCGGCTTGTTGGTAATCTTCCCATCCTCATTCCTGGTATTGGCGCCCAAGGCGGCGATCTTGAAAAGGCCATAATGGCCGGCAGGAATAGTCGCGGCAATGGTATGATTATCAATTCCTCACGAGGAATTATCTATGCCTCATCTGGCAATGACTACGCCGGCGCGGCACAACGTGAAGCACTAAAACTTCACAAGGAGATCAAACGTATTCTCGGACTTTCGTCTGTAGGCACATAAACATATAAGGATCAAATGAACTCGATTAATATCATTCAGGGTGAGAATCCCCTGGATCTGCTCAAGCGTTGCAGTGGTTATTACGAGCGTCCGCCAGCCGGACCACTAGTCGGTTATGCCGGCCGAGATGAAGCCGGCAAGCAATATGTCGGCATGGTCTATGTCAACTTTGCCATGGCCGAAAGGCACGGCATCGTTCTCAAGCACATCGCGCTGGAAACCTTCATCAAATTTCCGGAAATCGCGAGGAATGGCGATGGCTTCTGCGCCGCGCCCGAAGGCGGCAAGGCTCTGGCCGTCGCACTGGCAACTCACCTGGGGAAGGATTACATCTTCCCCGAGAAGGAAATCATCGCCCTCAAGACCGAGCACTCCCGCGAGAAATCAAGACTCATCTGGGGACGGCATGAACCGAAACCTCGGGAGAAGTGGTGGATCGTCGAGGATGTCTGCAATAACTTCTCGACAACCACAGAGATGATCGGACTCACTGAGAATTGTGGAGCAACAGTTGTCGGGATTATCTGTTTTCTCAACCGATCGTTCAGCCATGTGATAAATTACACTGCACCAAATGGAGTAAGACTCCCCATCCATGCACTGGTGAGTAGGACCATCGCCGAATACAGTCAGGACGACCCAGTAGTTGCCACGGACATCGCCGCCGGCAATATCGTCTGGAAACCGAAGAACGAGTGGGCGAGACTCGAAGCGGCCATGTCTCGCGACCGATTAGTCAGATTAATCAATCAATAGCCTCCATCACATTCACGGTTTCGTCGACAAACTTCTCTGATTGATTTCCTCGTACTTTTATCACATCGCAGATGATCCAGGTCCACACTCGGATCACCTGCGATTTTTTTATTCCTCCTCCGGCTTTTCTAACACCGGCACTTCTATCCCCGGCGTTGCACCGGTTATGCGCAACACATCTTTATCTACCTTCTTTAGTTCCCTGCCGGAATTATTGTAGTGATTGATCACTGTTCCGAGTGATGTGCCAAGCTTGGTATGGTATTCGGAGTATTTATGCAAATGAGTTCCAAGCTCGCCAACACGCTTGATGATATCCTTCGCCGTTTCTTCGATCTGCAGCGCCTTCAAGCCCTGCAAAACGGTCTGCAAATAAGCCAGGAATGAAGTCGGCGACACTATGATCACCTTGTACTTCGACGCCGCGCGTTGAATGAGATTGTCTGTTTCCTCGGTTATTTCGCCGATCTTATTCACCAGTAGGTCATAATAAATCGCCTCATGTGGAATAAACATAAAAGCGAAATCCATCGTACCTTCGTCCGGCCGCACATATTTGGCCGTTTCGGTGATGCGATTCTTCAAGTCGCCAACAAAATCCTTCTCTAATTTTACGCGCAGTTCCGGATTGTGCTCCTCGGAAAGTTTGTTGTAGTTCTCTAGTGAAAACTTTGAGTCTATGGGAATAATCTTATCCTTCACGAATACAGCCGCGTCCACTATTTCCCCATTCTTGAAGGCATATTGCATCTGATACTGGCCAGGCGCCAGAACATTCTTCAGAAGAGTTTCCAGATAATATTCGCCGAGAATGCCGCGATGTTTCGGATTTTTCAGGATGTCCTGCAGATTTTGGAGCTGATCGGCAAAGGTCACCACCTGCCTGTTCGTCTCGTCGAGTTTGGTAAGACCGGCCGTAACCTCCTTTATGAGCTTGGCTGATTCGGTGAGCTGGGTGCGCATCGATTCCTGCATGCTAACCGAGCTCTGGTGAATCTTGTTATCAACCGTCTTTGTGAGGTCTCCGACCTTGCGATCAACCGTGCGGCTGAGCTCGTTGACTTGTTCCAGGATGAGCTGGAGGCCTTCGCCGTCATTTTGCGGCCTTTCATTCCTTCGGCGCAGACTGACCGCCAACACCAGGATGTTGGCTATAACCGCTACAATCACAAGTACTATCAATACTGTCTGCATAGGTTTATGTAGTATAATGCTAACACATTATTATAGATGTATCTCATTTACTTATATGCTTCATCAAACCATAAAAAACCAAATAAAGGACGCCATGCGGGCCAAGGACGCCATTCGTCTCGAGACTTTGCGCGGCCTCAACGCATTATTCATGAATGAAATGCTGGCCTCGAAAGAGCCTGTTTCTCCGACTTCGCCCGGCGGCGGTGAATTCCTGCCAGATGAGAAAGTCCTAGCGCTCATAAAGCGCAGTGTCAAACAACGCAAGGATTCTATCGAGCAATTCACGAAGGGCAACCGGCTGGATCTGGTCACAAAGGAAAAAGCCGAGTTAGAAATCCTAGAATCCTATCTGCCAAAGACGATGGCCCGTGATGAGATTCGCACAGTTGTAAGCGCTCGACTGGAGAAAATGAAGACTGACGGCAGTTTCGATCCGAAATCTGGCGGCAAGCTCACCGGCATGATCATGAAGGAACTCGCCGGCAAGGCTGATGGAGCTGATGTTAAGGCTGTGATAGATGAACTGCTAGTGAAGTGATTATCCCAGATGGGCGTGGTCGTTCCATACTAAAACATACCAACCCTTGTCGTTATATTCTACCTTTGTTATACCTGTGTTAAATGTAGCAAATATATGCGAAACTTTTTGGGCGATTTCTGCGGTAAGCGTATTTCCAAAAGTCATCGCAGCTAGCATCAAACGGAGAATTTCACCGTGAGTTACAATCAGAATATCCTGTTCTGGCCGATCTAAAATAAACTTGAGAGCATTCATGGCTCGTTCATTGGCTAATATAAAATTTTCTTCATCCGAATGACGCCAGGATGTCTCCGTATAACGATTCTTAATCTCTTTTCTGATAGCCTGTATCTCAGCATCTTCCCTATTTTTACCCATTAGGATCGTCGGTCTCTTCACTTCCATAAAAAGATCATCCTCAATGATTTCATGGCCTGTATGTTTTCCAATTATCTCGGCTGTTTTCTTGGCTCGAGCCATTGGACTAGATATGATCACATCTACATGAATAGATTCAAATCGTTTGGCTAGAAATTCTGCTTGTTTCAAACCTTTTTCCGAGAGCGGCGTATCCGGAAATTGAAACTTATTATTCTCATTGCTTTCAGTGATGCCATGCCGCACAAAATAGACTTTTTTCATACGGAACAGTATAGCATCAATGT
>JAPLZI010000047.1:18264-21753 GCA_026395095.1 Candidatus Tayloriibacteriota bacterium | reverse complement strand
TATCTTTCCTTCGGCCAATGGGTTCGACATCGAACTCGATTTGTTGTCGATGTTTGCAAGACGAGATAGTCCGGAAGCCTTGGCAAGGTCACTCAAATATACCTTGCCGGAGCTAAAGGATTTGATCTGGGCAAACATAAAGATGAACCTAACCAACCTAGGTGGTCAAAACTCCTATCAATCGCTCCTCTACTATAAGGCGGATGCGATAGCATGGATTGCGAACATCTTTGCCGGTGATGGCCGTCTATCTCTGTTTGAACAGCAAACTGGGACGACCATCACGAGTCCCCTGGCAACAAACATGGGACTCACGGATGAGACACAGAAAATCTTTGCCACAGGGGCTAGGATCGAAGTCATCGTTAAGGGTACGGATGCTCTCGTCAAAGCTATTGGTGGTGGCAATCCAACACCAGCGGCAAGGATGGAAGCAGCGAGAATCGCTCAAGCCGCCGAGGGCGCAGCGACAAGAACAATCCACACCTATGAAGGAATCCCTGAAGGCGCCACTACGGTTGCCCTTGGTGATTCTGGAATAGCAATTGCAGCAAAAGGAGGAAAATAAAAATGAGTGCAGACTCTAAAAAAACTGAGGAGAAAAAAGAAAAGAGAAACTGGACACCGTCAGTTTGGGTGTCCATTATCGGGGTTATTGTAATCATCATGCTAGTGTCCATGTTTTCATCTCCCTCACCGGAGAGAAAGCGTGACACGGTAGACGGTCCGCGGGACTCGGCAGCAACTACCCAGCCGCCAGCCCCCGCTCCCGACCCGGTCTACTATGGGACCTTCACGATCTACGACGAGCGCAAGCCAGTCGAGGAGATCGAGGTACCAGCAGGAATGAGTATCACATACTCACCGGTAGAAAATCTCGCCTACATTGTCTTTACCGACGGGCGAAAGCAGGATGATTATCCGGTAAAAGTTTCGGGGGTAACTCCGAGACCAGTGGCGAATATTCCTTATAAACGGAGGGTGGGATTTCGCCTCTCATCCGGACAAGGTCGGGATAAAAGAAACACCCCCGCCAAAGTGGTACGCCAAGGCTCTCATGGCGGGAGAGCGAGGAGAATGATTCTCCTTAATTAGCACATTGCAAGATGGCCGCGCAAGTCGGAATTTATTTCGACTGGCGCGGCCTCTTTTTTTACCTAGAAATTCTTTACTGTATTTGAGATCACATAGATGATCCCCCAAGCTGACATCATTATGAACATACCGATAAGACCACCGAACATGCTCATCCTTCCCTTTTGGTGCGCTTCTGCATCAGTTTCATGAAGCATCATCTGGATAACACCGTAGACGAACACTATAACCGCAATGGCAAAAGCCAGCATAACGAGCGGTCCGACTACGTGAGTTATTATTGGATTTAGCGCATTGCCAAACGCCACGACATTGTTTGCCGCGGCATTAGCTTCCGGTATCAGTAAGGAAAGAATGGAACTTTGCATCAATGATTATTGAACTACTGGAGGAGGTAGATTCTGTGGATACTGCTGTGTTGGCCCCTGTGAACCGGATGTACCGAATGTATTTGTGAGAATTGCGACAAGTCCCCAGATAGACAGAATAACTGCGAGACCGACAATACCCCACAAAACGCCACTCTGGTATGTCTTCCTGTCCTCTGATCCAGCCTTCACGATGAACATGAGGATGTTGTAAACGAGGTATATGACAGCGACAGCGATCAGGATGACGATAATCGTGTTACCGATGCCGGTTAATTTGTAGGCCAAGGAATTGACATCTCTGACTGGATTGCCGATAACCTGGGCGAATGCCACAACTGGCATAAGCGCTACTGCTAGAGAAACTATGAGCTTTTTCATACTATATATATTATTGATAATTTTTAATAAATTTTGCGAAACGACAATTGCAAGCTAGGCCTTATTATAGCGGATAATGGGATAAAATTGAACAAAGGGCTGTGGATTACCTAATCTGCTGGCGGCGGAACAAAAGGACTATTGGGAGCAACTGGAGCTGGAGTACCGGGATCTGGTGTAGCAGACGCTCCGCTTGCTGGGCTAGCAGTTCCACCAGCAGGTTGAGTAGCTGGAGGAGTAATAGTTTGAGCTGGAGGATTAAAGCCACCAGTACCGCCGGTTGTACCACCAGGAACTGGCCGTTGCATTATCAGACCTTCTATTTTTTGTGTAGAATCTGCCTTACCACTGGCATTATCAACATTAAATGTTAGAGCGAGAATATTTACTAATCCCCAAATGGAGATAATTATGAACAAGCCCACGATACCCCACATAACAGCAGTCCGATATTCCGACCTCTTTTCGCTATCAGTATTCCTGATAAACTGGACTACATTCCATATTATAAAGAGGAGAGCTAGAGATACGAACATCCAAATTACTGAGTTTACTAGATATTCAACTCTAGTAATCAATGAATCAACATTCGTCACTGATGTTACTTGTGCATAGACAACCACTGGAACCAAACTCCCAAAAATCGAACCAAAAAGTATTTTTTTCATATTAATATTATTAACTAGGAAATATGTTTCTAAAATCACTCCAACCTGCCGGCGTGTTGCTGGTATTACCGAGACCGAAAGTGTTGGTGAGTATATTTACAATACCCCAGAGTGATAATATGACGAAAAAGCCTATCAGGCTGTACATGACATAGAGACCTGCACTCTTACGATCCTCGTTTGGCAGAATAAAATATTTGATGACATACCAGACGAACACTACGACCGCAACAGCCATCATGAGGAAGAGTATGTCGCTAAGATAACCTACGATCTTGGTAATAATATCCGAAAGTTTATCGCTTGTCGCCGCATAAGCTATACTAGGTAATAATAGATTCATTTTATTTTAATTATTAGCACCACCCACGGCATTTTTTGCATTTTGGATGACTGACTGGTTCACGGTTCCTGTCACCTCCAAAGTGTTAATAACGACCGATACTATTATTCTAGCACCTATTACGACAGCGACGCCGACCACTATCCACAGGAGTTGTGTCTTGAGTTCATTCAGCCTATCCGATTTTCCTTGGGCCAAAACGAACTGCAGGCCAGTCCAGATGAGCATGAGAACTGCAAACAGGACAACTAAGTACGAAAATATCTCAAGAAAGCCCTGAACAAGCCCACCGACACTGTTAAACTTTGGGTCTAGAGGATTTTGGAGATAGAAGTTTTTTGAACCTGTCTGTGTGCCTTGATTAGGAGCCTGAGGGGCTTGAGCACCAGGATTAGTTGCTGTGGGAGTTTGTGCACCTGGATTCGGTGCATCATCAGGATTATAAGCATAGGCCACCCTTAAACCTGGCATACTCATAATCAATACGGCCAACATCACAATCATTAACAATCTTTGGTTTTGTTTTTTCATATATTTTTATTGTAAATACGTCGAGCCGAGCGGGGTTAGCCATTTCAGGATCTGGAATACGATTAACCAAGCTGTAAGCATGATTATAAAGCCCCAGAAGATT
>JAPLZI010000047.1:0-18198 GCA_026395095.1 Candidatus Tayloriibacteriota bacterium | reverse complement strand
ATGGCTTTTGCCTTCTTCAGGTTCTCCTGTGTACCAGTAATATAGAGGAATCCGGCATAAGCAAAGCCGATCATTGCTGCCAGAACGCCGATAACAATGGCGGCATTGATTAGAAATTGGGCTTGGATCATCAACCCACGGAAATCACAAGAAACAAACTTCGGATCAGGTTCCCAGTTCTTGCCGTTTATTTGTTCAACTACCCACTTACCATTGGTATCCTTAACCATGTGCGTCGAAACATTATTCAACATAGCCGGTCCGTCGCACTGCATGATCTTAAATGCGCCAAACGGCTCATTCGTCTTAGTCGGCGTCTGATTCAGATTGACCTGAGGAACATTATCAACAGCGTTGGCTACACCAGCCAAAGACAATAAAAAAACCCCGGCAACCGCGACTATGATTAATTTCTTTGATGAATATTCCATGTGTTTTTATTCTCTGTTTATGTTTATCTACTTATCTACTGCCCCACTGCCCTCTGCAATATGAGATCATACCGACCGGCGGCATCAGTGAGCGCCTGGAAGATTGACTTCTGACCTGTGGTTATAGCCTGCACCATCGTACCCAGGACCTTGCTTGATTCAGCCGGGTCAGCATCACGCCAAGTCCTCGAGATAAGCGCGCCCACATTGAACATCGCTATGTATGGATCCTTAGTTCCAGCTGCTATGATGTCGCGGGAAACCGACGGTAGATACATGGAACTTGAAATCTCCCCCAGGAATTGCGGTAGGGTCAAAGTAGATATTACCTGAAACGCTGCATTCGCAACCTGTGATTGCTTCACAATAGAAAACCCATAGATCTTGCCGTAAGTAGCCGTTATACCTCCCGTACGGAGTTGCGGCATAGTCGCAACATCAAAATTAAGATTCGGATTCTTTTGGCGTATGTTGTAGAGCTCAGATGCCAAACCAAAATATGTCGCTAGTTTGCCGGAAACAAAGGCCGTTTTTGAGTCTGGCCAGCTATGGTTCCAGGAATAATTCTCATTGCCAGGATCGACGAACTGCGTAAAGAAAGTCACTGCTGGTACAGGACTCTTGTCACCAGTGGGTTTGAGCGTACTTACAAGCGCACCATAATTGTCCGGCGCGGTGATAGGATTGCCAGATTGGAGGATTAGGCTCCCGAGCAATTCACGGGCATTGGTAACATTGTAAAAATCACCCATAGCTATGGCGCTCCTCGTAACCGTGCCGTTGTCGTCCTTTATAGTAAGCTTCTTATTGATAGCCGTGAATTCATCCCAGTATTTAGGAGTTGTGGCGATTCCAGCCGCATTGAACATATCGCGATTCCAATACATGACCATCGGATCCACGGAGAACGGAACACCCATAAGACCGTCTGTACCCAGATACACGCCAGCCTCATCGATGAATTGGTTCAAAAACGCCCTCTGCGAAAAAGCCGAGTATGGGATAAGCGTGAGCTTATCTTGGGCCGGCAATAGCATATCAGCTGGAATGAGAACTGCATCCGGGCCATTACCCCTAGCTAGAGCGGCCACGAAGTTGTTCAGGAATTCTGATGAATTTTGCTCCACATAAGTAACAGTGAGCGGTAGTGTCAGAGAATTATTTACTTTCGACACATACAGATCAAATTTATCCTTCGGAAAAGTCCCCCAGATAGTGATAGGTGGAAGTCGATTCTCTCCCTGACTACCTTTGTAGGTTGCGAACATCACGACTCCGCCGATAATGAAGATAACGAAGATTATTAAAACTGTGATTTGAAATTTTGTCGTTTTCATGTTTGGTTTGTGTAAAATCTCACATTAGGTCCGCGCGAAAATTAGCCCATAGTGGCTGGCTCCGGCCGAAAATGACTGTTCAAGCTTGAAACCGCATTTTTCAAACGTGGTCTCGGCCTTAGCTTTAGGGACTAAGGCCTCTTTAGGCATATGGCTGGCTTGGTCCCATTCGACGACCATAACTTTGCCGCCAGGTTTTACGACGCGTTTTATTTCTAGGGCAAAATCATCCATTTTCCCAATCTCAAAAAGTATGTTGGACACTATAGCTCTGTCAGCAATGCCATCTTTAAGCTTACTCCCACCAATCTTCTCAACATTCCCCCAGATTACCTCAATATTCTTGAGTCCCTGGGCTAAAGCCATGGAGCGCAACCGACCGAGCAGGTTCTTCTGTACATCAACAGCATATATATGACCGCTGGCACCAACCTTCTTCGCGGCCTCTATCGAATAGAATCCAGAACCAGCGCCAAAGTCGACAATCCTCATGCCATCAGTGACACCGAGTTTAGCGATATTTGCTCCAGGATCAGAGAACATGGTGCTGTAATTTTAGCACAAATCGACCCTTGATGGCCTAATCGTGCTGGGGACAATGGATTATGAGAATATTGAAGGATATAACCTGGACAATACAGTATTATAACCACCATCAAATTCCTTGAGTTTTTTAGATATTCGAGCAATTATTCTAGGAGTAAGACCAGTAGCTTCTTCTATAAATTCATAAGACATACCGTTGATTAACATGCCAGCTGCACACATTTTTTTCTTACAATGATCAATCTGCTTATCAGTTAGGATGTCTTTTAAGAAAAAAGACATTTCCCTTGAAGTCTGTGCCGCCAAAAATGCTTTTATTAATCGTTCACCGTCTTTATCTCTGAAAACTGGGTCCAAAAGATCAGACGCTTTTTTGAAAGCATCTGGATTGTCCAGCATAGCCTTGAGTTCTATTGCCACAGGGTCCCATAATTCCATATTTATCAATTAATGTTCATATAATTATAAAGACATCCCAATCTACAGAGGTCAGAAGCACTATGTCGGTTCGAATGCCACTATACTAAAGTATAGTGGCACGCAAAACACATGTGTTACCTCCCTCCGACCGCTTCACCCTTTTTTCCGTCCCTTTCCTCTTACATGCTAAATTTAATTAACTTTTTCCAAATGCATAGAAACAACAAAGTCTCCGGGAGCTGTCTGTTTTGCAGTTCCTGCCACGCCGTCGATTTGATTTACCCCAGATAAGCATTCACGAACAGCCTCTTTTTTATTCTTGCAAATATCTATTAGATTAACTATGTCATACCCGAAAGCAGACCCAAAATTAGGTGCCTTCCCAAATTTTTCCAAATATTTTGTTTTAAAGTCTTCGGCTTTCCCAGGCAATGAAAAGTCATATGAGGTCGAATAGAAGGAGATATCGCCGGCTTGTTTACGAGTATCCAGATCGGCAAAGACTGCTGAGGATTCGATCATAGGTATATTGATATTCAATTCTTTTGCAGTTTTTACTATACCTACTGCTTCTACTGGATTTGCAACGACGAAAATGAATACATCAGCTCCGGAATTCTTAACTTTCGTCAAAACTGTACGATAATCCTTCTCATTTGGCGTAAAAGATTCCTGCAACACAATTTCTTTTTTATTTGTCGCGCTCAATTCCACAATCCTGTCTTTTACCGAAACGCCCAATTCATCGTTTCTGTGCAATAAGGCTATTTTCTTTGCTTTAATGACTGGAGATAGCGGATCGTTGAAGGCAGGAATAGCATAATTGGTCGGGTCAGTATAATATCGCGTCGTGTAATCATTCACTATTTTTGAATGTTCAGTGGCAACTAAGGAGACCAGCAAGGGCAATTTTCTTTCTAGGGCAATCTTCGAAAGAGGGACAGCAACTAGAGATGTTTCCGACACGCTAAGATCAACTCCTTTGTTCTGAAGCAGATTATAGGCAGAAATACCGTCAGCGGCAGTAGATTTGCTATCTTCATAGAGAATCCTCATGCCAGCTTTTTGTTCAAGTGCCAACTCCATTCCATTTTTTACAGTTTCACCCCATAGAGCCGCTGGGCCAGTCAGTGGTAAAACAGCGCCAACTGTAAAATATTTATTTTCTGATGTGTTTTTCCTCGATGAAACTCCGACAATAACGATAATCAATAGAATAACGATGACTATTCCGATTATCCAGTTTTTATTTTGTTGCATATGCTAATAATTTAATCTATTAAAATACACAATCTATGCGCATCACAAACAAATCAAGCTCGCCAATGAATCCCCTTCGCGGAGCTTCATGACGCGAACACCCTGCGTAGCACGACTCAAAGTAGGAATTTCGGTGAGATCGACACGGATAACCTGGCTCTTCTTCGACATAGCCACAACCTCTTCATCTAGATCCGTGACCACGCGAGCCGCCATGAGAGGACCCGTCTTCGCCGTTACATTCATGGTTAGAATGCCCGAACCGCCGCGTTTCTGGACTTTGTATTCGGAAAGTTTGGTTTTCTTGCCATAACCATTTGCACCCATCACGAACAATGCCGGATTCTTGGCGTCCTTCGAAACCACGTCAGCAGAGATGACACAATCGTTCTTATCGAGCCGGATAACGCGGACTCCGCCAGCATTCCTACCCATCTCGCGCACATCGCTCTCCTTGAAATGGATCGACTGCCCTTCCTTCGTGGCAATAGACACCTCGTCGGATTTACCTACGAACGATACAGAAATGAGTTCGTCGCCGTCATCTAGAGAGATCGCGATGAGGCCTGAACGACGAACATCCTTAAAATGTTTGGCTGATGACTTCTTGCCTGTACCGGTCTTTGTGACCATGAGGAGCGATAGTCCTTCGGCATCCTTCTTGTTCTTCGGCATAGGCAGAATAGAAGTCACGCGTTCACTATCGGAAAGCGACAGGAAATTCATGATGGACTTGCCTTTTGTGGCCCGCCTGCCTTCTGGAATTTCATGCATCTTTATTTGGTAAGCCTTGCCTTTGTCTGTAAAGAATAGAAGGTCGTTGTGAGTGGTCGCGTAGACCAAATGAGTGATGAAATCCTCCTCCTTCGTGTCCAGATCGACAACGCCGATGCCACCGCGTTTCTGTTTCCTGTATTCTGATGGATCGGTGCGCTTGATATAGCCGCCCTTGGTCAAAATGAGCACGGACTCCTCGTCGGCTATGAGATCCTCGGCGCTAAATTCCTTGACTCCATGCTTCACGACTTTTGTCCGACGATCATCGCCATATTTATTCTTTATATCCACAAGCTCATCCTTAATGATCGTGCGAACGCGTTTTTCACTACCTAGAATACCTTTCAGATCCTCGATGAGAGCCTGGACATCTTTGAGCTCATCGAGAACTTTCTTGCGTTCTAGGCCAGCGAGCTTGACGAGGCGCATCTCACAGATCGCGGTCGCCTGCAGATCACTGAACTTGAACTTTTTCATGAGGCCGGCATGGGCTTCGGGCGCGTCCTTCGAGGCGCGTATCAAAGTGATGATCTCGTCTATGTGGTCAAGGGCTTTCTTAAGACCTAGAAGAATATGTTCGCGGGCTTCAGCCGCAGTGAGATCAAACTGGGTCCGGCGACGAACGACCTCTATGCGATGGATGATGAATTCCTGCAAGATGGACTTGAGACCGAGAGTTTGTGGAACGCCGCCGACGAGAGCCACTGTATTCATGTGGAACATCTCTTCGAGTTGGGTGTGCTTGTAGAGAAGGTTCAGAACTTTCTCTGGATATGAGCCTTGCTTCAAATCTATAACGATGCGCATCTCCTTGTCTGATTCATCGCGCAAAGCCTTTACGCCCTCGATGACCTTCTCGCGCACTAGGTCCGCGATCCTGATGATGAGCTCGCTTTTATTCACGCGGAATGGAATCGAGGTGATGATGATCTGGTACTGACCCTTCTTGTCTTCGGTGATCTCGGCTTCGCCGCGCACGGTCATGCCGCCACGGCCGGTGGTATACGCATGATGGATATCCTTCTCGCCATAGACGACTGCGCCAAGCGGAAAATCTGGGCCTTTTACGAATTGCAAAACATCCTCGGTGGAGGCATCTTTGTTATCGATAAGGTGGACAGTGGCATCGACGACTTCACGGAGGTTGTGAGGAGCGATGTTAGTGGCCATACCGACAGCAATACCGAGAGTGCCGTTCAGAAGTAAGTTTGGAACAGCTGTGGGCAGAACCGACGGTTCTTTCTTCGTGCCATCGTAGTTGGGTCGAAATTCGACGGTATTCTTGTCTATATCCTTGAGGAGCTCGGCAGAGATCTTGGCCATGCGGGCCTCCGTATAACGCATCGCGGCAGCAGGATCGCCGTCGACAGTACCGAAGTTACCCTGTCCCTGAATGAGCGGATAACGCATCGTAAAATCCTGCGCCATCTTCACGAGGGATTCGTAGATCGCTGCATCGCCGTGTGGGTGATAATTACCCATCGTGTCAGAGACTGGAACAGCTGACTTGCGGAATTTGGCCGAAGAAGTGAGACCTTTCTCGTGCATGGCATAGAGGATGCGGCGATGCACAGGTTTGAGACCGTCGCGAACATCCGGAAGAGCGCGGTCAGTGATGACTGACATGGCATAGTCGAGGAATGATTCACGCATTTCAGTCGTGATAGAACGACCGATTACGCCTGCACCTACACGCGGCGCGCCTGTTGACTCCTTCCTTTGGGACTTGTAATCGCCCTTATTGTCGGCCGCCTGATTGGCGCCGTCTCCGGCTTTCTTGCTCATTTTTGTTACTTAAGTATAGCAAAAAAGACTGTGCTTTTCAAGTCGAAATATTGTATTATTTAATCACTATTATAAATAACAACTAACAAGATGAATCATAGTAATATATCAACAGCCTTTGAGCTTCCAGGAAAAAGGATCGCGAAGAACCTAGGAATAGTAAAAGGAATTATTGTCCGTTCCAGATCGATCTTTGGCTCGATTGGAGGGTCTCTCCAGACTCTTGTAGGCGGAAACATAACCTTATTCACACAATTGTGCGAAAAGACTCGCGAAGAAGCGTTCGACCTCATGACAAAACACGCCGCCGAAATGGGCGCAAACGCAATAATCGGCATGCGATATGACACCACCGAGCTCATGCAAGGAGTAACCGAAGTATTATGTTATGGCACTGCAGTTGTGACCGAATAAGGAAGGACTCGAAAATTATTTCTCCCCCGGCAAAACTTCTATAACAGAATAGGTGACTTTCTTCGGAGCGACGATCATGCTCCAGACATCATTGGCGAAGGAGCCGACACCGGCAACGAGGGATTCACCTGGGGAGACAACTTTACTGGCAGTAGCGACGGCGGATTTTTTGGCAACATTGATCGAGCCACCTATAGGTCCGCCTATACCTATGGAAGTGAACGAAGATATCCAGAAGACAAATATAACAATAGAGGCACCCGCTGACCAGCCGAAGGCCACTCGGCGCCGCACATGTTCCGGCCTTTTTCGTAAATTTTCTATGTAGGAAGTTAGGCTCATGTTGGTTCAATTATACAACACACATACTGCAACTGGCTATTACTTTATCAATACTTTCAATACTATTCCTTCTCCAGCAAAACCACATCTGCTTCCTTGCCTTCCAGATCCTTCTTCTTGAGAGTGAGCCTTGTTTCGGCTTTCGGCGATTCACCGGCTTCTTTCAGAAATGCTTTTAACGAATCTTTTACACCCATATCTCCATAATGTATCGGGATCATTATCTTTGGACTGATAGATACAGCCAGTTTATATGCCTTCTCCGCATTGAGTACACCATCACCGCCTATCGGCACGAATAAAATATCCACATCGTCTATCGCTTCGTCGGCCTCCGTCGTTAATTCAGATTGATTGATTGCGCCGAGGAAACAGATATTCATACCTTCCAGCTCCACTGTATATATAGTATTGATCCTCTTTTCGCCGCCGTACTCTGAACTTGAGGCGTGACCTTTTATAAAAACACCTTTGATTTCGTATTCGCCTGGCCCATTTACGACAAAAGCCTTCTTGTCGCCAAACGAAACTTGATCTACCCCATTCATATCAGGATGATTCAAGGTTGAAAGCACTATATCAGCGCCGAATTTGGAGGTCTTTAATGAAGAATCTTTGGATATAGGGTTGAACGCCAGGATAGTGTCTCCAAATTGGATCTTTATGAATTCCGCGCCGAGATATGTGATAACCATAAGTAACTGGTAATTTAGCACGAATTATGATAATTTATCAATCAGCGGCAAGGGCCGTTTTTAACAATCTGTGTAATCCCGAGTTCGCTTAATATAAAAACAAACGGGGCACGGAATCAACATGTTCAACAAACTAAAAGGTGTGTTCAGTAAAGACGAGAAAAAGGAGACGCCTGCAGAGGGTACGACAGAGGCTCGATCCAGAGAAATAAAAGAGACTGCAAAGGAAAATAAAATCAAGGACAGTAATGGTAAAGACAGCAACAGCAAGGAGAGTCCAAAAATAAACGGCGTAAAGAAGCCTATCGATACGATGACAGAGGAACAAAAGGCCAATTCAATGGCTCCCCTTGTTCTTGCCATGAAAAACCCGCCCCAAATCGGAGATCTAGTAGAGGGTCCGGTTATCGCACTCGATAAGAGTGCCGTGTATATAGACTTGGCCCCAGTCGGCACAGGTATCATTTATGGCCGTGAATATATTATCGCGCGAGATGTTATAAAGAAGATCAACATCGGCGATGTCGTCGCCGCCAAGATAGTCGACAACTCTCACAAGGAAGGCTATCTGGAATTGTCATTGAAGGAAGCCCGTCAGGCTATTATTTGGAGTGAAGCTGAAATCGCCATCAAGGAAAAGAAAATTCTTGATCTTCCAGTGAAGGAAGCCAACAAGGGCGGTCTTTTGATCGAATGGCAGGGCATCATCGGTTTCCTACCAGCCTCGCAACTGAAAACCGATCACTATCCGCGTGTTTCCGATGGTGATAAAGACAAGATTTTGGAAGAATTAAAGAAGCTCGTTGGTCAACGCATCCAGGTTTCGATCATCACTGCCGATCCTAAGGAAGGCAAACTTATCTTCTCTGAAAAGGGTTCAGAACATAAGGAAAAGGAGAAGATCGTCAGTAAATATGAAATTGGCGATGAAGTCGAGGGTTCTGTTACAGGTGTAGTAGATTTTGGAGTATTCGTGAAACTTGAAGAGGGTCTCGAGGGTCTCGTTCATATATCAGAGATTGATTGGGGCCTCGTCGATGATCCGAGAAACTTCGTGAAGGTTGGTCAAACTATCAAGGCCAAGATCATAGAGATCAAAGACGGTAAGATTTCCCTATCATTGAAACAGCTTCGCCCGAATCCGTGGCTCGATGCTGGCAGGAAATACAAGAAGGATCAAGTCGTAACTGGAGTCATCATCAAGTTCAACAAGCATGGCGCATTAGCTTCTATTGAGGAAGGTGTCGCAGGGCTTGTGCATGTCTCAGAATTCGGTTCAGAGGAAAAGCTCAAGAAGACACTGGAACTCGGTAAGACCTATGAATTCAAGATAACCTTATTCGATCCTAAGGAACAAAAAATGGCGCTGTCGTACACTGGGGAGAGAAAATAATAGAATAATAGGAAGTCAGAATTGAACGGGCCCAGCCGGCTCATGCCAAACTATTTTTCGGGTTTCTTGAGTAAAACTGTATTAAATCTGTATTTATTGATTTTGTCTTCGAGTACGCGTTCTTTTTTGTCCACCAATATAAAATCTTTGAATATCTTCAGCAATTCGTCAACACTGAAGGCCCTGAAATAATGACCCTTAATAATCTTGTAATTCCTTCCCTTATAGAGGCCCGGGATAGATCTATCGAACTCCGAGAGGATTAGAAAACCACCGGGGCGTACTGCATCAGATATGTTTTTCACATAAGCCTTAAAATACTTTCCTCTTATATGATCAAGAACGCTCCAGTCATTAGCAACGTCAAACATACCCAAGGCTTTTAATGCCCGTCTCTGAGTCAGATCTATCCTTTTTAACCTGACAGATTTATCTCTACTAAAACGCGCCTGACATACCTTGATTGAATTAGCAGTAAAATCCACCCCAACAACTGAAAAACCCAAAGATCTAAAAAATTGTATATGCCTTCCATCACCGCACCCAGCGTCTAATTCCCTTTTGTCCTTCGAACCGACATTTAGCTTGTTCTTCCTGACAATTTCTGCGACTGATTTGCTGGGAGTATATTCCCAGCTTCCATATCGTCGCTCTCGTCTGTCTTTATGGTGTTTGAAAGCCCTCTCATAGAAAGCCAACTCTGATTTCTGATTTATTCGCATCAATTTTACTGAACCTTGAGCATTCCATTCACGACCCCTGTCGCCTTGTCCCTCCCCTCTTTGACGAAAATCTGAACGCCTTCGGCGGCGCGTTTGCCGAGCTTCTTAATGGTCTTCATCTCGTCTGGTTTGAACGAACTCAAAATAAATTTGAGGATCTTATCGTCGCCGTGCGGGATCTTTGCATCGCCTTTCGCCGTAGCCGGCGCCGTTCCAACGCGTAGTCGTGGAAATGCCTCCGTCTTGATCGCTTTTATCACAGATTCAAGTCCGTTGTGGCCCCCGCTCGACTTGTTATATGAAATCTTCATGCGGCCGATCGGTAACTGGAAGTCGTCATAGATGACCAACAGGTCATCGGCGGTAATGAGTTTCAGTTTCGCATTCTTCTTTGTCTTTACCAGCTGCCCCACGCACTTGCCAGAATTATTCATGAATGTTTCCGGTGCTACCAGGGTGACTTTTTCCTTGCCAACCTTCACTTCAGAAACAAGCGCGTTTATCTTTTTATCGAACTCAAAATCAGCGCCATCTAATTCCTGACGAATATGATCCAGAATCATCCGGCCAGTATTATGACGAGTATTGACATACTCCTCACCTGGATTTCCTAGTCCAACGATAATATATGACATGCGACGAGTATAGCAAAACTTGCACAGAACAAAAAGCACATATACAATGCCCATACCATGAACACTGAAAAAAGCTTTTGGCAAGGAATCATGGAATGGGTACGAGTCATCGTTATCGCCTTTATAATCGCCATTCCGGTTAGATTGTTCATCGCAGAACCATTCATCGTAAACGGCGCTTCTATGGATCCGACGTTTTCTACTGGGCAGTTCCTCATCGTTGACCGCTTGACTTACCGTTTCGAATCACCGAAGCGCGGCGACGTCATCGTCTTTGAATATCCCAACAATCCGAGCGTGTACTATATCAAGCGCATCATCGGCCTTCCGGGTGAAAGGGTCCGCATGAGCGAAGGCAAGGTGTCGATTGAGCAAGTCGCGGCCGGAAAAACATTCACGATAGATGAGCCTTACGTCAAAAATTATCATATTTCTCACGAAACCATCATTCTCCCAGAAACAAAGGAGCCACTCGGCAAAGACCAATATGTAGTCATGGGAGACAATCGAGCTGAAAGTTCCGACTCAAGGGTTTGGGGGCCGCTTGATAATCATTTTATCATCGGAAAACCGATAGTACGTTTGTGGCCATTAACAACAAATTCATTAAAGCCGGGAGAATACCATGAAGCAAGCTCAACACAATAAACAAACGTCACATAACAAGAACGGTAGGAATAATAAGATCGAGAAGGTCCCTGAAAAACCTCATATTTATCATACAGAAAAGAAGCGTCCTGCCCAGACTAAATTTTTTGCAGTTGAACATCTCGACAAGATAGGCGAAACCGCCGTTTATTATGGTTTTTCCCCGATAAAAAGCCCAGCTATAGAAAAGGCTGACATTGACGCCGCAAAGGGCATTGTCGATCACGATTTCGTAGATGACGAGACTATCGGCCATGGCAAACTACCCTTGCGCGTGGAAGAAAAGATCGCCCTCATCCGAAAATATGAATCTGAAGATCTAGCTTCAAAACCTCAACCCATAATGATCTACATGAAGGATCCGTGTCGTGGAGCTACGAGAAAATCTGGCTGTCATCGTTATGCCGACTTGGAAATCCTCGGAACTTCTGGACCTATCGCTGAAGCTACACTTATTCAAGCCGGCCGAGCAATGCTTGGAGAAGAGGGTTACAAGGATACCCGCATTGATATAAATAGTGTCGGCGACCGTGAATCTATGGCCAGATGGAGTCGTGAACTCACTGTTTTCTATAGAAAGAACATAAACGATATGACTGCGGAATGTCGGCAGCTTTTCAAACAAAATCCATTCCTGCTTCTTACCTCACACATCGATGCGGCGAGAACTCTGAATCTGCACGCGCCACGATCCATGGATTTTCTTTCAGAAGAAAGCCGCCGGTATCTGGAAGAAATTCTCGAATATTTAGAAACGCTCGGAGTGCCGTATACGATCAATAATTCCCTCATTGGCAACCGTTCTTATTGCACTGAAACAGTCTTTACCATCGTGAATGCAGGCGAAAATTCTAATAAATCAGGCCATCATGTTCTAGGAATCGGTGTTCGTTACAACGGCTTAGCGAAACGACTCGGTATGAAGAGAGATATCCAGGGAGTTGGTCTTTCACTCACCATCAAGGGAAATGGACACGGCCTTCGCGACACGGTTCACAGGATGAAGCGTCCGGTTGCCTCGTTCGTTCAGCTTGGCATCGAATCTAAGCTTCTTTCTCTCGATGTTATTGAGAAACTTCGCCAGGCTAGAATTCCCCTCTATCTATCTCTGTCGAAAGATCGCCTCGGCGCACAGGTTTCAACGGTTGAAAAATACCATACACCTTATGTGATCGTCATCGGCAAAAAAGAGGCCATGGATAAGACTGCCATCGTCCGCCATATCGAAACCTATTCGCAGGAGACCGTCCCAATTGAAAAATTGCCGGAATACATGAAGAAGATGGAGAAGGATTTTTGGAAAAAATAGTAATATGAAGGCTGAATTCAATGAGTAATTGCATCTTTAATATATTCATGCTAATGTTTTCCCTATGATAAACGTAGAGATATCCAGAAATCCAGGCGAAAATGCCCTTGGAGTGATCCGCAGATTCAGCCGTAAGGTCCAGTCTTCTGGCGTGATTCCCCGTGTCCGAAGCCTCCGTTTCAATACCCGCACACAATCCCATTATAAGGTCAAAATGAAGACCTTGAAGACCATCGCTCGCCGCAAGGATATGGCGGAACTTATCAAGCTTGGCAAAGCGCCGGCAGTCCCTGCCCGCAGGTAATGGCTCAAATTTCCATTTCAAATGAAACTCGCGCGCAAATACCGACACGCGCGCTTTTTCATGCCATAACCACAGCCATATTGCCTAAAACTTACAATCTTAACCTTGTATTTGTAAATTCGTCAGAAATATCGAAACTTAACAAGATCTATAGGAACAAGGGTAAACCGACCGATATATTAAGTTTTCCTCTGGGGAAGAACGAAGGTGAAATTTATGTATGTCCCTCCGAGGCGCGCAAAGAATCAAAAAAATTTAGCCGTTCCTATGCCAATTTTATCCCCTTTTTATTTATCCACGGTTGTGTCCATTTGAAAGGATACGACCATGGCGGTACAATGGAGCGTATTGAAGCGAAAGTTCGCCTAAAATTTAAACTCTAAAATCTAGATAGAAATGGCACGAAATATAATTACAGGAATTGATGTCGGGACCAACTTTGTTAAGGCGGTCATAGTCGATACACGCGAGCGTAATGACAAAGGCTTGCCGAAGGTCATCGGGGCTGGCATGGCGGAGTCTCGCGGCCTGCGACACGGCTACGTAACTAATGTGCGCGATGTATCAGAAAGTGTCAGGAAGGCCGTCAGTGCCGCCGAGGAAAAAGCTGGCGTAAAAATTAAAAAGGCTTTTGTCGCAGTTGGTGGCATAGGCCTCGCCAGCACTATAGTTACTAGCTCGATCGTCACATCTAGAGCTGACGCTGAAATTACTTCCCTAGATGTGGAAAAACTAAAAGATCAATCTGAGCGAGATCTTCCCCATTTTGCAAAAGCCAATCGCAGGATTATTTACGACATTCCGCTTGAATTCAAGATCGACGGTGAATCCTCGCTAGGTAATCCGCTCGGGCTCACTGGAAACAAAGTTGAGAAAAAAACCCTATTCATAACCTGCTTGGAACATCATGTCACTGATCTGGTAGCCGCAGTGAATGAAGCCGGTATAGAAGTGGAGGATATTATGGCCGCTCCGATAGCCGCAAGTTTTGTCACTTTAAACAAGACTCAAAAGATCGCCGGCTGTGTACTCGCCAATATCGGAGCAGAAACTGTCTCAATTGCAGTTTTTGAAAATAATATCCCAACATCATTGGAAGTTTTTCCGATCGGTTCCACAGATATCACAAATGACATTGCTCTCGGTCTTCGAGTTCCCCTGGAGGAAGCTGAGCAAATCAAAATCGGCGCCATCACCGGCAGTTCATTCCCGCGCAAGAAGCTTGAAGAAATCATTTCAGCCAGGATGTCCGATATATTCGAGCTCATCGAGGCACATCTGAAAAAGATCGGCAGAAATGGCCTTTTGCCCGCAGGCATCATAATAACCGGTGGCGGGTCCAGCCTGAACGCGCTCGACACTATGGCCAAGGTTGCTCTTAAACTTCCTTCACGCATCGGTTCGATCGGTTCCATAGATAGCAGGAATTCATTCAAGGACACCACTTGGGCCGTGGCTTTCGGACTATGCATTTGGGGCATTCACGCCGAGGAAGGACCAGAAATAGACACTTCCGTTGAATTCATGAAAAATTCCTGGAAAGCCACTAGCCGCTGGTTCAAACAGTTTTTGCCATAATAAATAAGCATGGTTTTACCCGGACATCTTGCAGGCGGATTTTTAGCGACAAAACTTCTTTTTTTTATTTCCGGCGCGATATTTACACCAGCTCAAACAACTATTCTATATGTTATTGGTATTTTGGCGTCTGAAATGCCCGACCTAGATCTGATAACATTTTTCTTTGAGCATAAATCTCTAAAATTGCAAAAAACTGACAGCCACAGAAAGTACATAAGCCACGCACCGATAGTGTGGTTGATACTAAGTTTGCTGATTGTGCTTGTCGGCTATATTATCGGCAACCAATTCACTTCCTATATTGGCTGGGTGATATTATTTGGTTCTTGGAGTCACTTTGTATTCGATTCTATAGAATACGGGATCATGTGGTTATGGCCGTTTTCTAAGCATTTCTATTGTTTACGCACTGTTCCTCCAGAAGAAATCGACGATCAAAAAGGCACCCTCGGTTATTACTGGACATTCATTTGGAAATATTATGTAAAATTTTGGACTTTTTATTTAGAAATTATCATTATTATGCTCGCCCTTTGGGTTGCATTTCACTAATAGCTTGATATGATACATCCCTACAAACCTACCCTGGTAAAACATTCATCATGCCTAATATAACGCCAGATATCGAAGCATTTGCCCGCATCAAAGTTCTAGGAGTCGGAGGATCAGGTGGTAACGCTATTAACCACATGATCAACTGCAAGGTAAAAGGCGTTGATTTTATCGCTGTAAACACCGATGCACAGGATTTACATCGTTCTCTCACGAAGAAGCGTCTCCATATCGGCAAGAATATTACCCGCGGCCTTGGTACAGGCATGAATCCTGATCTCGGCAGACGCGCCGCCGAGGAAACTCGAGATGAGATCCAAGAAGTCGTAAAAGGTGCCGACATGATCTTCATCACCTGCGGTGAAGGCGGAGGTACTGGTTCGAGCGCCAGCCCGATCGTGGCTCGCATAGCCAAAGAACTCGGTTGTCTCACTGTTGCAGTCGTCACCAAGCCATTCTTCTTCGAGGGACGACAGCGCGCACGCATCGCTGATGATGGACTGGAAGAACTACGAAAAGAAGTTGACGCCATCATCGTCATTCCTAACGATCGCCTGCTTTCTAATATTGAGAAGAGCACTACAGTAAAAAGCGCTTTCGCTATGTGTGATGATATCTTGAGACACGCAGTTGAAGGTATCGCCGACCTTATCACCACCCCAGGTCTGGTCAATATCGACTTCGCTGATATTCGCACAGTCATGGAGAACGCCGGTTCAGCACTCATGGGTATCGGTACTGCAACAGGTGAAAATAGGGCTATAGAAGCCGCCAAGGCCGCTATTAACTCCCCACTGCTAGATGTGTCCATAACAGGCGCTAAAGGCGTCCTATTCTCGATCGCCGGCGGTGAAGACCTAACCATGTTTGAGATTCAGGATGCAGCCAAGGTTATCACCGAATCCGTAGACCCTGATGCCAAGATCATCTTCGGAACCGTGCGCAACGACAAGCTTCGCAAGAATGAGATCAAGATCACGGTTATCGCCACAGGCTTTCCAGAGGGTCATCCGGCAGTTGTCGCAACGATCGGACAACAACCAGTTCGTTCGACGACCACTACCAATGAACCTTCTGTCGCCGCTATTATGAAAGGTGCGACAAACAAAGAGCCTGCCTCTGTTAAAACCGACAAACCCGAGGTAAAAAAGGAATCCAAAGCAGACGATGATGATGACTGGGGTGCAGTTCCAGCGTTTTTGAGACGTTCGCGTATGAAGTAATTTTAGCGCGTTATATCATGATATACGATCTAGCAATCCTCGGTGGTGGACCTGCCGGAACAGCAGCCGGAGTTTATGCCGCACGCAAACGCCTGAAAACTGTTTTTATAACAAAGGACTGGAATGGCCAATCAACCGTTTCCGAAGGTATTGAGAATTGGATCGGTGAGATCAAGATATCCGGAATGGACCTTTCAAAAAAGCTTGAGACACATTTGAAGGCCTATGCAAAAGGTATCATCAACATAAAAGAAGGTGAACTCGCAGTTGAGCTGAAAAAGACCACTGGTAAAACCTCGGACAAAACCGCCAATAGTTTTAAAATCACCTCTGACAAAAACTCTTATGAGGCCAAGACAGTTCTCATTACCACTGGCTCCAGCAGGCGTAAGCTCGAAATTCCGGGAGCCAAGGAATACGACAATAAGGGTATAGTCTATTGTGCCTCGTGTGATGGACCTCTTTATTCGGACCAAGATGTCGCTATTATCGGCGGCGGCAATGCAGCATTTGAAACTGCCGCACAGCTCCTCGCCTATTGTAAAAGTGTTACCATGCTTGTTCGCAGCGATTTCAAGGCCGATCAAGTCACTATAGACAAGGTTTTGAAACATCCGAAGATGACAGCAATAAAAGGTGTAATACCCAAAGAAGTCAAAGGTGAAAAGTTTGTCACAGGACTTATTTATTCCGACAAAAACACAGGTAAGGACATCACACTGCCAGTCACAGGTATCTTTGTGGAGATCGGCTCTATTCCAAATACAGATTTTACCAAGAACATAGTTGATCTGGATCCATACAACCACATCATCACAAACCCAAAGAATCAGCGTTCCTCGATCGAGGGTATTTGGGCCGCCGGAGATTGTACCGACGGTCTTTATCACCAGAATAATATCGCAGCTGGAGATGCCGTGAAGGCCGTCGAAGATATTTATCTACATCTGCACGCACGGTAAATCCAAAATCGTCTTGACACTTCTTCTGCTTTTGCTATTATTCTAATTACAAATGCCCTGGGGGCCCCGAGGTACCCTTCATAGGAACAATCCTTTGGATAGAGGGAAGCCGAGAACCCCGCAGAAGTGTGGGGTTTGAAATTTCTAGAAATAAGTGAATATGGCAGATATTAGATCTCTCCTTACAGTTTCAAATTCTTCTTTTGTTATTTGCCTAAAATAACGGTTGAGGCGCTTGGTACTTATCAATCTAATCTGCGATACTATGGCAAATACCTTTCCAATTCTTGAGTGATATTCACTGCCTTTATTGCTTGAAGTGATAGGTACTATGATTGCTACTCTATTGTTGAATCTCCTAATAATCAAAACTGGCCTTTCAAAATCAATATTTTTTCCATCTTCTTCGTCGCCAACGTTTAAACCAATTGACGCCCACCATATTTCTCCTTCATTAAAACCATGTGGCCATGATTGTCTTATGTCAATATCCTTCTTTAACATATTCCATCCGTCAAAGTTCCTAGAATTCATACCTTTGTATAACATTTACTCCATAATCCCATACTAGATTCTTTAGCTTTTTCTTCCACCTTCCTGAACTCCGCCTGCTTCGAATAAGGTTTTCCGTAAGTGTATTCGCGTGCAAAACCTCCCCTGAGCAAGTCTTTATTCACAAACAATCCATCGTCGCGATATACATATAATAAATAACGCCCATACTTATCCTTGAGTTCCCTGTCTGGATTGGCCACCAGACGCACCATACGGCCTTTTAAAAGGCCTTTAGCCTCATTTGAGGCCTCTAACCCATAACATTCAACCGGCCTCCTGGGATCGACCGTTTCCGGCGTATTGATAC
>JAPLZI010000008.1 GCA_026395095.1 Candidatus Tayloriibacteriota bacterium | reverse complement strand
CGGTGAGTTGAGCCATCTATGATGGACTTGAATGTAACGCCGTCATCGTCGACAGTCGCAAGAGGAGCAGCAGGAACATGTACTTCGGAACACGCGTCGGGCTCTGCAGAGCCCGCGCTACATCTCGGAAATTCCTTGCTAGGAATTTCCTGCGAAGTGTTCCTCAGTGCATGTTCTCGCTGTTCCTTCTCGAAATCTGCAAACTTCGACGAGCGATCTTTCAAACCTCCCTGCAATGAGAAAGCCTGAAAACCACCGGAGTCGGTAAAGGTAGGCCCTGACCAATTCATGAACATTCCTAACCCACCGGCTTTCCGGACAATCTCTGCGCCAGGCTGAAGATATAAATGGTATGTATTGCCCAAAACCGCTTGTGCGCCGCAGAGATCGCGTACCTGCTCCGGCAATAGGGCTTTGATCGTCGCCTTCGTGCCAACGGGAATGAAAGCCGGCGTTTCGATATTGCCATGCGGTGTTTTTATGATACCAGCCCGTCCACGACCACTACGATCCGACGACTTTGGTAAACGCTTTTCAATATTGAATCTGAACATGATATTTGGTATTAGAGTGGGATTAGGTAAGAATAGTGTTATAATAGTCGCCATGTCAAACGACCATCCACATATTTCGAACAATCATGAGACCTCCATCGAGGTACATCTCGATCACATTCAGCAGGAATTCCGGCGCGGCTTTGAATTCCTAGAGAAATACCCGCGATCTGTCACGGTATTCGGCTCTTCCATGGCGCTTCCTACCAGCGAACACTATAAAAACGCCTATGAATTGGCAAAAAAGATTGTCACTGACACCAAATACACAATAGTGAGCGGCGGCGGCCCAGGCATCATGGAAGCATCGTCGAAGGGCGCGACTGAGGCTGGCGGCCTATCGATCGGCCTGCGAATCAATCTCCTGCGCAAGCGCAATCCTAATATCTATACCTCAGACAACATAAACTTTACCTATTTCTTTGCAAGAAAGACTATGCTCACATTTGCGGCCGAAGCTTATGTTTTCTTTCCAGGAGGCTTCGGAACTTTCGATGAATTATTCAGCATACTGACTCTCATCCAGACGAATAGAATCCCTCGGGTTCCGATCATCTTATTCGGATCGAGTTTCTGGAATCCATTAAAGGACTTCATGGAAAAACAGATGCTTGGCGAAAAGAAAACCATCAACTATGATGATCTAAATCTATTTGAAATCACCGACAGCTACGACCGCGCGGTGGAGATCATAAAGAAGGCGCCGACCTCGGAGTGGTGGAAGAATATTAACTAAAAAAGCCCCCGAAGGGGCCTTTTTATTACTCCGCCTTCGGACGAGCTTCGGAGACGACGATCTTGCGGCCATCGAGCTCGGCGCCATTCAGCTTCGAGATCGCGGCGTCTGCATCGGCATCGGAATCCATTTCTACGAATCCGAAACCGCGAGAACGACCGGTCATCTTGTCCGTGAGAACATCAGCCTTGGCGACAGATCCGACAGTCTCGAAGAGTTTCTTCAAGCCGTCAGAAGTCGTAGCCCAAGCGATCGAGCCCACGAAAATTCTTTTCGACATTGTATGTATCACCGCACCCTGCGAGCGTATTCCACACGCACTAGCGGCACTCCCGTTCACTATGCTAATGCGTAAGGACGAGAAACTTACTGCGCAGAAAATCGTAGCAGATTAGGGAGAAACGTGCAACACAAGAATCTCCAAATGGCATACATCGCGTAGGTATCCAAACCGCAATAATCCATCAGATCTTTCAGGATTATTTCCTTTTCAGTTGGCACCAGGTCGTTGCCAAAAACCATGTCATACCATTTTTTAGAGGCAGAGGCACCTTCCTTTATTTCCAAATCCTTATGACTCGACTCCTCCGGCACCAAAACCGGCAAAACCTTCTTGATGGAGGTTTTTCCTTCAAATCCATGATGAACATACAGCTGTTTTGTAAAAATATCCCTTAAATCATAAATTCGCTTGTTCACATCATCCAGAAAATTTTTATGTTCAGGATGACGCTCCGCCAACTGTTCATTGATACTTTGTTCAAAACTCTTATTCCACACGATAATGCTTCCTTTTGGCCCGATTAATTCATGTAATTCCTCAATAATCATTAGCGACGGATCAGAATCGGCCTGATGCAGATATTCAAAATTGTCGACAATGGACGAGTCCGCAACATCAGAATCTTTCTCAAAACCTTCCACCACATGCAAGGAAAATTGAAAAGGGATCTGTTGAAACGGACTAAAACCCTTGAACAAAGGAACCGCAGAAGCGTAAGTCTCATAATCCAAAAAGTACAGCGGGTATTGCAAACCGGCCAACTCTCCTTTGATAGCCTTATGATCACTAAACGGCCGTTTTGTCTGATATACCATAACCTGATTCCTTTGAATTTCAGTAAGATGAAAGTCCGGCGGAATATCACCCAAACCATATATGCCATCATCTATCAGGGAGTGCAACGCATTCTTGCTTGAGCCGATACGGGCCAGATCATGAACAGAATATTTTGGCACTTTCGGATGAGAATACGCAAAAGTAGTGCAGTGTGCGCTTCGACCAGTATAAATACATTCGCAGGCCAATTCTTGTTCAGACTTTTCTAGTATGTCTTTTTTGGCCTGGTGCATTCTATTCAAAGTCGCCTTTTCCCTTTCCATAACCCGTTCGGTAGCATCCTCGGTCACAAATAGTTTCTTAATATCAAGCTCATCGCCTCGAATATACTCCTTATTCAAATAAATAATAAAAATCTTACCAAGACCCAAACTTAGATTGCGGATAATAACAGACTGAAAAGCAACATCCTCAATATAGTCCAATTCGTTTGTGTTCTTAAGTGAATTGCTGGCTTTGATTTCGTAAAGGTTCCAAAGGTTGGTTGCTGTGTCATAGGCCATAACATCCGCTCGCGCCAAAAAACCTTCAAAAATAAATGTCGGCTGAAACAACACAGGTACTGAATCGCCAGTTTTATCCTTCACAGCATCCGGAAACATTTTTTGCGCCATCACCTCGACCATATGACCCATATCCGAAAGGCTTTTTTCAAATTCCGACAGTTCGAACAAAGCATGCAATTCCGGTTTGTTAACCTTAAGCCATGCGTTCTTGGGGCACTGACGATATGCAAGGTAAGTGGTTTTGTCTATAAAGACAGAGCTTTTTTGGACATTTTTAGGAGACATTGTTTAATACTTGAAGTTTTTTATCTTTTCTTCTTTTCCTTTTTCCACAGAATCAATCTCTCTGTAACGCCTCCATGACTTCTCAAGACGGAACATCTTGACGCGAACAGCGACATAACGACCGATAATATCGTCAAGGAGTTCAATGTTCATTTTGGAACCGTATACTCCCTTGATCTGTTCAAGGTATATGACCATCTTGTTACAGTTGGCCATGGCTTTTTCCAGAAGACCGACACCGGCGACAAAATCACCGTACCGCACCGAATGCGACTCGCCTATCCACAGAGGAATTGCCATTGAACAACTGATCATGTCAGTTAGGAAATTATAGTTCAATTTGGCCAAAATAGGACTCAAATCCTTTACGATCAACACCGAACACTCCATAGTTTTCTGATACACCTCCAAATCGCGAAATGAGTGGATGGTTTTCTTTGAAACAAACGTTTTTTTGTATTTAGTATTGGTATATGCCATATATTTTTAGATTATTAATAATTTCTACACAACAGTTAATATATTCTCTTTGGGCACCTCGACCACTCTGCCCGAACGATAATGCACATTGCGTTTGCGCTTGCGGCGGATCTTCTTGACCACATGTAGAGGATAGAACTCGTAATAATGCTTATCATCGAACCAGGCGCATTTGAATTCGAATAGACGCAAACCCGTCAACCGCGACATGGCCAAGGCATACCAAGTCAGCTGTTCGATCGGCTTTTCCTTGTCAGCATTAGGCTTATAATCCAGCAGGTGGATTTGACCATTCCTGATCTGCACAAAATCAATGTGGCCTGTCAGCAACTTCGGCACAGCTTTCAATTTTTTGTCACCTTTAACGGCAATCTTGCCATTATCGGTTATCTTAAAATCCAAAACATTTTCCATGTGCTCAATATCTTCTTTGCGAATATAGACCGGCACTTCAGTTGCCACGGTTACTGAATCATTGGCCAGCATGAATCTCTGTAGAGCCTCATGGCGTTGTTTATTGTCCTTCACCGTTTGCAAAACAAATTGAGCCAAGCGATTGGCATAATTGGATTTGCCGGTAACAATCATTTCAGCTTTATCAAAATTGCTCCTGATTTCTGACATTCGGTCACCTTCCTGGAAATATTGGTGCGGCGTTTCAGAGGAAACTCCGTTCAAAAAGTCCTTGAGTGCCTTGAAACGGCGGTTTGGAAACTCCTGGAGCATTAGATCAGTCTTGGCGCGGTGATAACGGAAACGATACAACTGCCGGTGGGCCAATGTCACCACTTCAACTGTATCTTTCGGGGAAAACATCTTTATAGCATACGGCCGCAGGCGTTCATACCGGCATAGCGGCTTATACTGGCTGATCCATTCAGAGAGAGTCGACGGCCCAGGATTGACCCCAAATTTTTGTTTAAGTAGTGAGCAAGTTTCCTCCAAAGTAAAACCAAGATTGTAGTAATTCATACCCTCGACAATGAGGTTCAAAGGAAAATGCTTACCCTTGATATCAGACGCTGTGAATGTTCGGCCACAGGTGGCATTTTTGCACAAATACAGCTGAACGATCTGATATTTATTTTTTCTAGTGCCGCGCAGAACAAAATCCGTAGTATTGCAATACGGGCATCCCTCGGCTAGTTTTTCTGTTTTTTTCATCTCACGCGCTCTTTGGGTCAAAATCTCACGACTTTCGCAGATTTTAGGCTCACCACGACTATTCGTGAGCCAAATTCACCCGAATTTACTTTTTAGGCATACCAAATAAGCCGGTGCTTGTCAAGGGCCTCAGGGCTTGAAATTGGACACATTAGTTTGACTCCGCAATTTTAAGAGAATAAAGTCAAGATTGACTAGATATTATTTTAGAATATCATTATCGTTAACGGTGGCTAACGCCATCGGCCTCTGTGGGCATTACGACGGCATCTGAAAGTGCCGTCGTCGACGTTTTATTTTTCCACTCTCTGCCCGAAACCTGTATAACTGTATTTGTTACTGATTCAAAACTTTCTTCCATATTACGATCATATCAAACCAGTGTTCAAATTTTAATGAAGAAAAGTTAAAATTTTAATGAATTTTTGTTCAAGAAATAATGAAGGAATTCCAGTAAGACCGCTTACCAGCTTAGATTACGGCGTCGTCGTAGTCGCAGTCACAGCAGTAGTTGCCGCTGAATAAATCACCGGCTCAACGATGACCACCGGCTCGATAGTGGTAGTGGTAGTGGTAGTGGTAGTCGGAGCAACGGCCTCAGTCGAAGTTGCGACAGTGGAAGAAACCGGCTCAGTTGTAACTGTAGATATCACAGCTTCAGTCGTAGTTGCCACTGAAACTGGTTCAACCACCGTGGTCACAGGTGTGATAGGCTCGGTCGCCACAGGTGTCGAGCTGGCGAATAGATCTACCGCCGTCTCAGGCTGGACAACTGGCTCGGTCTGGACTACTGGCGCCGGCAGATTCTCCTGTACCACATTCGCCGTAGAAGGCTGATTAATAGGCGTTACTACAGGCTGGGTAGAATTAGCGGCGGCGGCCGTGGCGCTAGCAGGCGTACCGCAA
Organism: Candidatus Tayloriibacteriota bacterium; assembly: GCA_026395095.1. Taxonomy (GTDB): domain Bacteria; phylum Patescibacteriota; class Minisyncoccia; order Phycocordibacterales; family PALSA-1337; genus C7867-002. The sequence continues at coordinate 1,938 of JAPLZI010000008.1, read as the reverse complement.
GCCCATGGAACCTTGCTCCATTCCCCATTCTTGACCGTAACACACCAGATAACACCCGTCGCCTGATCAGTGATATCGAAACCTTGAGTAACCGCGACCATCTTTGCTTCAACTCGATCAATATATGCAACGCGAGCCGTTAGCTTGTTAACTGTCCACTCACCCACTGCAGAGATCATGCTTTGTACCGCATTGGCAATCGCTTGAATGAATGGCGTTGAAGAAGCAAGCTCTGTGGCGGTAGTGGTGGAGTTCACAGAATCAGTGGTAATACTGGACATACTCCTAGCGGCAATCTCGGCTTGCAGAGACGCAACAGTCGTAGAAAGAGTAGCTGTTGTAGAAGCCAGCGTATCCATACGCTCTGCAAGAGTGGTAATTTGCGATTGAATCTCTGTTATGCGGTCACCCTGCTCCTTCGAGAGACCAACGAGATCGAATATTGTGACAACTGAATCCGTCATTATTTTTGTTGTTGATGAAACAGTCAGATCAAGAACATCAATATGTTTTTGTTGCCCCTGAATCGCACTCACGATCACAGGAGTTAATTTTCCATAATCAACACTGTTCGGCTGACCTTGCGCATCTAGACCAACAACTTCCGGTATTATCTGGACCACATCCTCGGCGAGGAAACCGACCTGAGCACCGCTTATGAGCAATTCCGGCTTGTAAGTAAATGAGACCGGTCGGAGTTTCATCAAATCCGATATTCCATATGTGAGATCTTGTACATTGTTCTTGTAGCGTAACGAGGACGGAGTACATGTGCCGGTTGATGTTGAAAGTAATCCGGTTCCGAGTGTGGCGCAAATATATGCCGTTCCAACCCCATTTCCTATAGCTGGGAATGCCACGCTACCCACAACATCCAATTTATAGCCCGGGCTCGTCGTCCCGATGCCGACGTTGCCTTGAAAATAAGCGTCGCCAGTTAACATCTTGACCCACGCTCTCATTGCGCTATTCCCTGCATCATAGAATGTCCACGCCCTATTCGAAGAACCTGAAGGGTCACCTGTGAACCTCATTCCCCAATCGCTATTCACTCCCGCGGTACTATTAACATTTATACCCCAATTAGTATTAGGTTGATAGAGATAAAGACTACCACCAGTATTTGTTCCAATTATTGCATTACCAGCTACCTCCAGCCTTTGTCCTGGATTCGTCGTCCCGATGCCGACGTTGCCGGTGCTTGTGATTCTCATTCTTTCAGCGGCTGTAGCGCCTTCTTTCCTGGTCAAGAATGTTAGTGCACCATCTATATTTCCAACTGTCGCATTTTCTTTTATACCTGAGATAAGTGCAAATGTTGTTTGAGCTCCAGCAGAATTGTATCTACCACCCAGAGCAATACCTCCGCCCTGAAAGGCCGCATTGTATGCCCCGGTTCCTACAAATGAGACACTATAAGGCAGAACAAAATCACCAGGATTTCCGTTATTGCTTACAGTAAGAGTACTGGTCGCTGTCATCGCTCCACCAAAGAAGCTTGTGCCGGACACATAGCTATTACCCTGGACTCCGAGGGTCGCGGCCGGCGTCGTCGTCCCGATGCCGACGTTGCCTGAGCTTGTTATTCTCATTTTTTCAGTAACGGTTGGCAATAACTGAACATGTCCGGAATTGCTTTGAGTTCCAAAAATCAAAGCCCCGAGACTATTATCATATGTATTATTTTCTTTAATGCCTCTTATGTTTGCAAAAGTTGCTGGATAATCAGGTTGATTCAAAGTATCACCCGCAAAGACTATGTTACCTCCATTACCAGGACCAGCGGTTGTGGTGTAATCTACTATATATAAATTACCATAAGTTGCACTGGATACAGCATTAAAGGCGCCCACCCCCCGCACATCTAGTTTCGTTCCAGGGCTCACTGTCCCGATGCCGACGTTGCCACTTCCTAAAATTGTCATTTTTTCGGTGGGG
>JAPLZI010000006.1 GCA_026395095.1 Candidatus Tayloriibacteriota bacterium | reverse complement strand
TTCAGCCGTGCGGACATAGTGCGACTGTTTTTTAATTCATGAATGAACTTTTCATGATAAATAAATTATATAAAAGACAACTCGACGGCACAGAGATAATACGACTTGTTAATAGTCGTGATGATTTTTGGGCTGAACATTTAAAAGCGACCAGTCCAAGAATGGAAATACTTGACCTTCTTAAGGAATCATACAAGCCACTATCTATAGTTGAAATTAAAAGTAAAGTAGAAGCTGTTCATCTTGTCACCATATACAGGACACTAAATCATCTCCTAAAAATGGGCATTATTAGAAAATTACATGGTTTAAACAGAAAACAGGCCTTATTCGAAATAAAGCCTGTTCTCTTTCGTAAAGATTCGTAAACAAAACCACGTTACACAAACCTACAACTCACATCTACAGCACCTCGCAAACTCCTGAGGCGCAAGCTAGCTCTTTCTTCAGATCAGTCTCATTTTGCTTTTCGTAGGTGATAATCTTGGAATAGTCGATGTGTTCCATACGCTTCGAGAGTTCCTTGTAGGTTTCCTCATCTATAGCCTCATATGGAGCAAGTTTGTAGATGTGATCCTCTCGAGGCAAGAATGAAAGGCCGCCGACTATATCCCAATTCTCATAAACCCAGTTGGCAACAGCTATCCACTCGTCATTACCAACGGATATAGTTATGGAAGGATTGTGTTCGGTAAAATTGACCTTGACCATCTTCCAATATTCGAGCTGTTGGAGCGCCGTGAGGTCATTCTTGAATGTCGTAGTCCCCTGCGGAGCCTTGACCGGAAATTCTAGGACGAATGTTGTGGCATTCTCAATCGTCTGACCGACTTCTGGATGATATGGCACACCCTGATCCTTGAGCATCTTGAAAAGAGCGTCAGTCGAGGCAATGCGTGCTCGGCGAATATAATATTTGGCATGGCGAGGGTGCATTCCGGACGAACAATCGAATGTCTGTGAACCATTGCCGGAAGGTTTGACGCAAGTGATGGCGGTTGATTCATTCAGGCCAAAACGCTTGGCATATTCCTTGTTGATCTTGATCGCTTCGTCGCGCAATCTCCTCATGACTTCTGGCTTCCTCACTGCTGGACAATCCCACTGTCCTGTGATGGACACACCCAAGAGGCGTTCTTTTTCGCAGTGCTCTTTCCACTCTTTAGAAAGATATTCGAAATGGGTCAACATGGACTGGTAAGTTCCAAGAATGGCAGCAACACGGATCTTCTTCATGAGCGATTTCTCGGTGTCTTCAGCGCGAGCTACGACCTCAGAAAGATTGCAGAACTGTTTTGATTGGAGGATGATCTCGCCGCAAGGATTCGTACCAATCGGACCGACGATGTGTTGTCCGGACGAGTCAAAATAGCCTTTGTAGCTCTTTAAAGCCTCTATGCGGCGTTCTGGAAGTGTTTTTGCAAGCGAACCTCGGTTAAATATGCCCCGCTCGCCGGATCGGCTTTCGATGAGCGCCATCCATTCTTTTAGGAATTCTTCATTGGTCGGCTTGTTCGTATACACGGCCGAGTTGTTGGCCAATGATCTGTGGGGATGGGTTATGTAGAATGCGCCTTTTTTTGCATCCCGTATCTCCGGATCATCAAGATCAGACAATGATATGAGAGCACTTCTCCTGACGCCGCCAGACACTATGCACTCGCCCATCATGCAGATAATATCGTGAACATCTATATTGCGGAGACGCCTTCCCTGGCGTGCCATCATAACATCTTTAGTGAAAGCCAGTAGGCGTTTCAATGGTTCTGGTCCGGAAGCCTTGCCGCCACCTACTTTGAGTCTAGCTCCCAGAGGACGGATGAGGGAAAAGTCAAAATCAACATCTTTTCCCGAAGCCCAGGTTGTTGCTCCGACTACGAATGATCGACACCAGCCTTCTTTGGAATCATCGATGATGTGCGTCTTTAATTTTTCTCCACCTTGCATGAGTATCTGCGGAAACTTTTGGACATTGGCGCTTTCAGCGGAAAAACCGACACCTGTACCATTCATCGAGATATACATGATCTCGGATAAATCCTGGAATGATTCCGGGGCAATGTACGAGCAATTGTACCCGCAAACATTTGTTCTGCGCGCGGCCGGTCCGGCGAATTGTAGGAGTCGCATGGACGGAATGGCTTCTTGTTTCAGGATTGATTCTCGGACATCCTTGTATTCTGCGGGCGAAAGCTTCTTGCCGATGTTCTCGCGCATAAACTCCATATATCGATCAACAGTCTCTATCCATGTCTCGCGCCTCTGTTCTGCATCTATCCAACGAGAGTATGTCCTGTAGTATACAAATTCTCCTAGAGCATTGCGGAAATATTTTTGGGAGCTGGCAGCAAGCTTACGGATGTTCTCCGGCACCTCCATGCCCTTGGCACGGATCTGGGCTCGCTCTTCGCGATAGAGAACATAGTGTCTGGCAGTCTTAACGAAGTCAGAACGCATAAGTTCCGCTTCTACGATGTCCTGAATACCCTCGACTGTCGGCACAAAGTTGGAAAACTTGCGCTTGATGCGCATCAACTCGGCCAAAACTTGACCCGCCACCATCCTGGCATCTTCAAGTGAGCCTTCGTTGACTGTATTCATGCCCTTCCAAACGGCATTTGTGACCTTCTCTATATCGAACGGTACGATCCGACCGTCTCTTTTTATAATTGTAGGGATGACGACAGTCTTCGCCGCTTGTCCCAAAGCGGATTTTTTCTTTTTTGGCATATCCGCATTCTACACTTTTTGTTAAGGAAAAAATATGGGGATAACAACTTAGAACACGAGTTTTGTGCCGGTTGCAATGCCATACTCTTTAGCACCGCCTGAATTAAGCTCCAAAACATATCCGATTTCATCTGTTGGATAAAAAACTTCCGGATAGGTTTCTGGTTTGACGTCCGGAAGGATGCCAGAGACTTTTTTATCGACTGCAATCCACACAATATCGATCGGAAAATTCATGTCCTTCATCCAAAATCCCGGCATTTGAGAATCTGAAAAAACAAAAAGCATTCCAGAGTCCTTTGGGATCGAAAGTCGGCCGCTCAAGCCCCTGACCGAGTCTTCGCTTGTCGATGCAACAGTGGCGTGAATCGTGCCTTTCGGAGTTTTTATGTCTGTGGTACTTGCCACATTGTTATCAAACTCGAAAGGTGTTGTCTCAACTGCCCTAGTACCTATCCAGATAAGCACAAAAATGCTGAAAATGATCACAGCTGCCATTGAAATTCCGTTAAATAGTTTTGATTGCATTGCTCGCTATTGCTGCTTCCCTATCAGCTTCGCTTTCGTGCTCGATGACCTGCACGCCGATCTTACGCTGGAGCATCAATCTTATTTCCTCGGCGACTTCCTTGTCTATCGGGTCAAGCACTATGTCATTCTCGCTTTTTTCGCCTTCATCATCATGGCCGGCTGAATCGATGACTATTCTCGCAGTACCAGTCATCTGATGAAGCATGTCTCTCTCGATATTTATGTCCTGCATCTGACGATATGGTATGGTGACTTCTGTTATCTTGAAAACGCCGCTCTTTAGCTTTAGACCAAACTCTTCAAAAGTAAAAGTGTGACGCGAATATTCTGCCCGCGCGGCAAAAATGCTCATGATGCAAGCAACTAGAGCTAGAATAAAAGCACCCAGTACTATGTAGGTAGCAATAACAGCCGGAATAAACGACGGGATGAATTTGCCGGCGAAGCTGTTGAGCGCGAGTAAAATAAAAGCAATCAACAAAATGATCAGGCCGACTTTAACCTTATGAAAAACTATCAAAAAATAAGCCTTGCGACCCAAACGCTGTTCCTGATTGAGGATTATCATAGAACCATTATATACCAGATAGAACTTTAGGCGAGAGGGTTTTTACCCTGAATAATCCTAACGAGAAATAGTATGACTGCAACCACTAGGAGAATGTGGATAAACCAGCCGATGGTATAGACGCCTACGATGCCGAGAAGCCAGAGAACGATGAGAACAAGAGCTATAGTTATAAGCATAGATATTTAGTTATTATTAGCTATTAAAAGTAGGAACCTGTGTTCATACTAGCACATATTTGTCTCCATTTATTTCGTATTTAATATCGAATTCATTAATTATTCCGACTTCACGAAAACACCATTCTTTACAATATAAGTAATAAGAGGTTTCGGCATAACCTCTCCATTCTGATCAAACTTAATAAGACCTGTGGCTCCTTTATATTCAATCTTGTATAAATCATTCTTAAGCTTAGTACTATCAACAGAACCGCTATCACGTATCGCCGCAACGATTATACCCAGCGCATCATAACCAAAGTCAGAGTACAAAGCAGGTGTGGCTCCATAAGCTGTTTTGTATTTGTCAGCAAAACCAATATAGTCAGTTGTGGATGCAAAACCTAACGTCACAACTCCTTCACCAACACTTCCTGATGCTTTTATAATATCACTATCAAGGATTTCAGGTGCAAGAACTTTAGATACAATGGACATAGTCTTTAATTGCTTAAGAATGACCGAAAATTCTTTACGGGCAGCTAATAGTATTACATCAGGATTAACACTTTTTACCTTAGTTAGCTGACTTCTAAAGTCAGTGTCGCCAGAAGCAAACGACTCCATACCAACCACCTGTCCACCCAGGGCAGTAAATGACGACTTGAACAAATCTCTTATTCCGATTCCGTAATCATCATTTACATAAAAAATCGCTGCAGTTTCATAACCAAGGTGATTGGCTAATTTACCCAGCTGTAAACCACGAAAATCATCGGAAGGTATAACCCTAAATACATAATCACCGGCATCTTTTAATGAAGCGGCAGAAGCTACGGGGATAATTGTTATGGTTTTTGTCTTGTCTGCCAATGGTACCGCTGCAGTGGTAGCTCCACTTCCTTCAGCTGCAATAATAATAGGAAACTTGTCTATTGAAATAAACTTATTCATAACATTAACTGCAGTCTTGTTGTCCAGATGCGTATCCTCGTACACCAATTCTATTTTTCTACCAAGGACACCGTCCTTATTAGCATCTTCAACAGCCAAAGTTAATCCTTTTTTCAGAGACTCTCCATAAACAGCAGCGTCACCAGTTAAGGGAGTGAACACCCCAATCTTAATCGGTCCAATTTCAGTTGGTTTTTGGCTAGCTGAAACAGCAGCGATAATGACAAGCACTACAATTATCCCAGCAACCCACATTGAAGTTTTTTTAAGATTTACCATAATTAATTCCTTAGAGTTAATAAGTAAATGACTGATCAATAATACCTGTAAATATTTTTTACATCAACATTCGAATCATTCCAATACTAGATCAATTGCGGAGAGAGAGGGATTCGAACCCTCGATACCCTTTCGGATATACCACCTTTCCAGGGTGGCCCATTCGACCGCTCTGGCATCTCTCCATTTACCAACCACCCGACGCACCGCCGCCGCCAGAACCTCCGCCACCGAATCCTCCGAAACCGCCACCACCACTGCTGCCATGACCACCACCAAAACCACCGATGAACCATTTGCTTGGTCCGCTTTTTCCACCTCCCTTAGAGACGAGGTAATCAAAAATAAGTCCAAGAATAGTCAGTATAACAACAGAAACCAAACCGGCAAATAGAAAACCCCAAATTAGTCCTATTATGACCCCCAGTCCTGCTCCAATAACACCGCCAAGCCACCACGATTTGGTTTTACTCAAGATACGAGCAAAAATGTTCAGAATAATGATGACAAAGAAAATAACAAACTCAAAATCAACATTGGAGAAAAAATCACCAATCTTGTTTGTATCCTTCGAATACTGTGCCGCCTCGGGTGAACCCTTGATTATTTGCGTCACTGCCTCTACGGCCCCGGAAATTCCCTCGGCATAATTTCCTTCCTTGAAGGCCGGCGTCATCACATCTCGAATGATATTCCCGGACTGAAGATCCGTGACAGTTCCCTCGAGACCATAACCAACCTCAATACGGACTTTTCTCTCAGTAGGTGCGACCAGAATAAGCAGACCGGTATCTTTCTCCTTATTCCCTATTCCCCATTCGGCAAAAAGCTTTACTGCATAAGTCTCAACAGTCTCATCGTCAAGCGAAGGAACCGTCACAACAGCAACCTGCGCACCGGTCGAATCCTCCAGATCCTTCAAATTAGTCTCTAGAGCAGACCGTTCGGTCGGACCGATAATGTTCGCAAAATCATTTACATAACCGGTCGGCGAGCCGGGACTAGTATAGGCCTGCACAAACAAAGGTAAAGTAAAAATAGCTAAAACAAGAATAGTTACCATCACAACGAGGTTCGAGGACACGGATATTTTCCTGCTGGAAAATTCCTCGTGCTCGCGCCAGTCGCGCTCGCAAGGTCCTCTTACCTCGTTGTGATGTTCACACATATTATTTTCTACTAGAACTTAACTTGAGGCGCATTTTCGGCACCAGTCTCTGACTGGAAGTATGAGAGATCCTCGAATCCGAACATAGAAGCTACGATCGATCGCGGGAAACGCTTGATAGTAACCTCGTAACTACGAACCGCATCGTTGAAACGCTGACGCTCGACACTGACGCGATTTTCTGTTCCCTCGATTTGCGTCATCAGGTTCTGGACGGCTTCGGATGATTTCAATGTAGGATAATTTTCCATAACGACAAGCAATCGGCTAAGAGCAGTCTCTACCTGGCCGGCCGCAGCCGACTTTTCATTTACTGTGGATGCGCCCGAATACTTCGTACGAGCATCGGCTATCGCTGTAAACACAGTCTGTTCCTGCTTCATGGTGCCTTTTACTGATTCGACGAGATTCGGAATAAGATCAAAGCGACGCTGATATTGAGTCTCAACTTGCTGCCACTGTGCGGTCGCCGCCTCCTTCATTACTACAAGGCCGTTGTATGAAGACCATCCGTAAAGGAGGACCAATACGATAACAATGACGATGATTATTAGTGTTTTTTTCATTTGAGATTTTGACGCGTAATTATACGTGATTATGCACTATTATTTCTTGATCGGCGATGCTGTGGTTTCCTCCTGGCCTACTGGTGCAGTCACGAAAGTGAGCGTCTTAACCATAGCTGTAAAAGCGGCGTCAGCGGTAGCCTTGATCGCCTTGTTATTATTCTGGGCTTGAGTCAAGTTCGAACCGGAAAGACCCTTGCTATCAGGTGAGAGAGCTACATACGAGAATGAGAAGAAATAACAGATACCACTCTTTTCGAGAGAGTACATGCGATTGAAATATGAACGTCCTTGAACTGTGTTCGATATCGAAATCGTATTCAACTTCGATGTACCAACATCGATAGTGCCACGACTATCAACCGTGGTAACAGGCGGGAAGGAGCACTTGCCAGAAGTTACATTTATATCTACCTCAAGCCTATTAACTGTCGAAACTTGTGTATCATCAATCGGAATCAAAAATTGTACACCTGAAGCAGTATCTGCTTTTTGCCAAGTTGTAGGATACTGAACGCTCAAACCAAGCTCGGCATTTTG
>JAPLZI010000029.1:37357-48342 GCA_026395095.1 Candidatus Tayloriibacteriota bacterium | reverse complement strand
TCAGAAAAGACCTTCGAGATGGTGCAGGAACAGTTACGAGAAAGATACGGCGATGATGTCGCTGACGAGTTCGACGCATCAAAAGACGCAATGCCTTATACCAGTTGGTTATCATTCGGGTATCGTGTCCGTCCAAAAGAACGCAGTCTGAAATCTATTACCTTTGTCGAGGTTCTCAACGACAAAGGTGAAGTGGAGAGAAAGGTAAAGCGTACCTGCAATATTTTTCACAGGAAGCAGGTGGAGAAGATAGCGTGATTACTACAACACGCTACATGGTAGTAGCACGAACCCCAAGCACAGAAACAACGCCGATGATCAAAGTGTCCAACAACTTTCTTACCAAAAGCGGATTCAACATAGGTACTGCGTTTGGGGTTACATACAAACGAGGTGTGATTATTATCAAAAAGTTAAATAAACAAAATCATGAAGACAACTTACAAACCAAGCGTCCTCTCGCCATATCAAATGTTAGAGAGAAAGTCTTTAGATGTTCAGAACGAGGAACATCCGGCGTATGTCGCTATACGCCAGTGCGTGGGTGAATATGCACTTAAAATAGCCGTTGAACAGGATATGCAAACCGTGGAAACCTTGAAGCATATCCCCGGCGTAATCGCGTTCATCGCTACGATCTCCAAGGATGGAAAAGTGATTGGGCAAGGTAGAGGGGCGGCAACATTGGGCAAGTCCTCAAAATATGTCGAGAAATCTATCCGCATGGCCTTCAACGCGTGCCTGATCGATGGAATAGTTAGATCGACGAAGATGCTTGACGCTATGTCGCTTGGAACAAGCCCCATCGGGGACATTCCGGTGATGAATAACGCGCCACAAGCAGACATGTCCGAAGCCGCCACCATAACGGACAAGCAGAAGGGTTTCTTGCGGATACTAGTGATAGATAACCTATCTCGAGAACAAGCCTCTGATGCTATCAAGTCGATGCAAAAGTAATTATTAATCAACTAACAAATAATATTATGGATAACAATCTATCAAAAAAGGATCTCGAATTAGTAGAATCAATTGTATATAAAAGCGCGGATGACATAGCCATCAGTATTGCTAGGTCATTCGAAAGGCTCGAAGAGCGAATTGACGCCACAGAAAGTCGAATCTATGGACGATTAGCCGAATTTGATGATCAACTATGTGAGATAGCCGATGATCACAAATCACTTCGTGAGGCTGTTACGGCATAAAGTAAAAACTTATCAAAAATAATATATAAAATATGATTACAAAAATCAAAAGCAGTTTTGATGGTCCAAGAAGAAATAACATTTACCCCTCAGATTATTATCTGGGTGATTTGAACAAACCGATTACACATCAGCAGAGAAAGACATTAGAAAACTTGATCTATAGTCGAGTCTATAACCCAGAGGAGGTCGATAGGCGGATCAACGAGATCGAGAGCTATGATTATAACGACGCCCAGGAGATGATTACTGATCTACTGCTAGCGCCGAGAAAATAGGATAGGCACACATCAGTGGCGATGGCTTTTACGGCTGTCGCCATTTTTTGTGCCACTCTCTATACCCCCACTATATCATGCCCCCTATTGGCTAATGAGTATTACTTTTTTCCACAGGCTTATCTCCCCTTTCATCAATATGCTGTACCAAGATTTCAGCTAGTTTTTGGGTAGCGGAATCAACGGTTTCATTATCAACGAGTGAAATTGTTTTCTTTTGTGATTTCTTCTTTGACATGGCTAAGTGACTTCAACATTCAGAAAAATAACAGTTTTATCTTAACTCACTCTCCAAAGTAGAAGTAAAATCCGTCCATTTTTCTTCCCTTAGTAACTTGAAGAAGTTATTGTAATCTTGTGGCGAAATCATCCAGAAGTAATATTTCTGCTTTTTCTGCAATTTATTCAACATTTCGATATGCCTTTTTGCATATTCAACTTTTCCCTTATTTTCATCAGATATATCGATCTCCGACTTTGTCTCAATAATCAATATATTATATCCAATTTTTAGGAAGAAGTCAGGATTGAACTCACCTATTTTGGGATGCTCACCTTTTCTCCAAGAGTAATCGATCGAATAAAAACCTGTATCACGGGATTTTAACCATGCGTCAACTGCTTTGTAATTTTCTTCTTTGATCAAATGCTTTACAAATTCCCTTTCTGGCTTATGACTCACCAGCACTAGATTCAAAGGGGTTTTGAATCTGTAACTATTATCTATTTTCATCTTACAGGTTGTGCTTAACCCCCCAACTCCATTCTCGTAGGCGTCTTCGACCTCCTTTATCATCTTCTTCTCATTATCTTCACTCAAGGTTAACGAATTATCATCATAATATATGGCTCCTTCTTTACTTAGAGCAGATAGTGAAATACTATTTCGTTCAATTTCCTCTGTTTTTATCTCGTTGAGATTGTCTGGCTTTGGATCAAACCGTATTACTTTAAATTTTGAAGATGCTCGTCTAATGACACCAAATCCTCTCAATGTATTCTGTAAATTACTTTCACTTATCAAATCTCTTTTCTCACCAATCCTTTCCAAGGAATTTCTAATAACTTTTTCTATTTTTTTCTCTGGGTATAGTTTGAGATAATCAACATCGTCCGCCTCACTCCAGAAACTAACCTTATTGATTATTTCATTGATGGCATAATCAATCTTATACATCTTCATCTGTGTACTTACGGCAATTTGTTTATGGACAGAGGAATCTCGTACACCCTCAAAGGTGATTATATTTTCATCTGATTTCGGCTGATCATCATACCTGAAAAAGTCGGCGTTAAATTCATACTCCCCTTTCTTTTGATATTCCTTCTCATTTTCTTGTGGATCATAATCAATATTATGTATCGAAAAATTGTATTCTTTGTCCTTTTTGACAATATAACTATAAATTCTTTTATCCCTTTCCAGAACTTCATCAACTAATTTCCTTATTTCTGGATACCACTTTGCGTGGTTAAAAATCCTGACAGATGGCTGTTCACCTGCATACTCATGGGGAATTCTCAAACCTCGCCCAAGCACCTGCGATATGAGGAGCTTTGAATCAAAAGCTTTTTTCTCATGCGGAACAATTTGAAAAACATTCTTTACATCCCAACCTTCGGTAAGCATTGAAACAGAGAATATATACTCAACTTTATTATTTTTTGAATCAACTTTCTTTAAAATTGCCCTATTCTTTTCATGCTCCTTGGCAGAAGTGATGATCAATGTTTTTTCTTCAGCCTGCTCCATACTTACTTTTTCTTCCTTTTTCAAAAACTTTTGAAACTTCGTGATCAGGCTCTTACATTCAGCAATGTTTTTTGTTATTAATATTGTTAGAGGTTTTACCTTGTCATATTTATTCTTATTATCTTGATGTATCTGATACACCTCTTGGAATCTGACATCCTCAGGTAATTTCTTCGTTTCATCTTCATCCACAACATAAAAAATGTCTTTCACATATTTTTCATCTATGGCGTCCTTCAATGAATATCTATACACAACATTTGGGAAATAATCATCCTTTATATAGCAAGTACCAGAAAGTCCAACCAGATATTTAAACCCGAACTTTTTATCCGCCAAAAACTGCTCCCATTTTTTCAAATCTTTATCGCTAGGTGAATAGATATGATGCGCCTCATCACTTAAAACTAATGACCTATCTCCTTGACCCAAGAAACTATCCCTTATGGCTGATTTGTTCTTTATATAAACAGCGTGAATATTTTCAACACATATATCACCCTGCGCCACAGTCCCGGTACCATTCACAATGCTAGGATTCTTATACTTTGATTTACTAGGCAGAGAATCCTTTATATTCTTATTCGAAGCCAGATCCTCGAACTTCTCTGTCAAACCGTCTTCAATAGTTAATGAGGGACAGAGTACCAAAACCCTATCAACCGCGCCTTCACACAACATTATTTGGGCAATGCCATACATCACATAACTTTTCCCTGTACCAGTAGCGAGATCGATTGAACAATTCAATTTATCTGCAAGCGGTAATGATTTGTAGAGATCATTTTCGGAACATCTTTCCTGTAAGATCTCATTTGTATGATAATTCTCTTCTGCTAAGTCTTTTATACTCTTATATCTACCACATAGAAGAAACTTAATAGCTTCTCGGATAGCATCTTTTTGGAATTCACGACTTTCCCCACATAACGCTTCTAGAAATGGCTCGTATTTATTCAAGTCTAAGACCTCGGTATCAATATTTTTATTGACCTTCAATACCAAATCTTCATTTTTGTATACTTCTTTACTTTTCATATTATTTGAAGTCACTTACTTGTTTTACTTCTCTCTTTTCATTACCGAAAATATCCATATAAATAATCATCATCTTTTTATCTATCATGCTTTTATCAAAAACAATTTTATAATGATCATTCTTCAACCCCTCAGCAAAATATGTTTTATCCAAATCAAAGACTTCACCGTTGTAGTTATAATCAACCATTACCATTGAAAGAGTCTCGAAATTGGCATACTTCTGAGGATTTTTTGAGCGTATCTTACTCATGAAGTGTGTTATATTTATAGGGAAATTCTTCTTATCGCTTTTGTACAAACACTCGACTTCTGGAGGATGAATAAAATCAAAACCCACCGATTCCACAGTATTATTGACATCTTTTTCGTCAGCAGGCTGTTTTATATTTTCGAAATCACGATTGTGTAGTTCATTGATTATAGAATATGGGATACGCAAGATATAATATCGAGTCTTTCCCCTCTCGACATAATCCTCAAGAAAATCAACATGACCGGCTGGGGCGATAATGAAAAACTTATCTCCAATCTTTGAACCAACATGCTTGTGTAGGTCGTCAATATAGCCGTAATCTAGAACAACTGACTTGTGCTTTTCGTGGTTGAACACAATTGTATTGTCGTTACCACGGTAGCCGTCTATCTCAATGCCCGACACCTTGTGTTTTTCGTCTCTGACTTCGAAAAGATTGAGTGCAAAATCTCGATATTTTTCCCATGGTAATTCCTTGATCTTTTTATAATCATAAAGACCAGCGTTATATAATGTAAAAGGTTTGTATTCTTTTCCATAACCATTTTCTTTATCATCTAAATCTTTTGACTCTGTAATATTCAATATTCTTTTTTGAATTGTATAAATTGCAAATTTTCCACAATCGCACCCAATCCATTTACGATCAAGTTTTTCAGCCACAGATAATGTTGTGCCAGATCCAGCAAAAAAGTCCATCACAATATCACCCTTATTTGAAGATGCTTTCACGATTCTTTCTAAAATCACTTCTGGTTTTTGTGTTGGATAATCCAATCTCTCTGTAGCCATGACATTTATATCAGGTATTCCCCAAACGGAGGTGACTGCTTTTCCTTTTGACTCAGAAAGATACTGTTTACGATTATCTGACCCCTGTAAACGATAACGTCCATTGGCATCTTTATGTATAAATCGTTCCTCAATATATTCTTCCGAATAAGGCTCGTACTCTTTATTAAAAATTTTATCATTACTATTTTTTGTGTAATAGAATACGGTGTCGTGTGCATGTATCCAATTTTCCGCTGCCGCCTTACCACCAGATGGATTCATCCTGTCCCATATAATTTCTCTTATGAAGTTATTTTCACCAAAAATCTCATCTAATAATATCTTTACATAGTGACCCTTTTTCCCATCAAGATGAATATATAAACTGCCATCATCAGCCAAGATTTCTTTTGCTAAAATCAATCTCTCTCGTAAAAATTCTAAAAATTCAGCGCCGATAACCTTGTCCTGATAAACCTTTTCGCCATCCTTCATAAAATCTTGTTTGGTTGCGAATGGGGGGTCAATATAGATGAGCCTTATCTTATCCTTAGTATCTAAGAGATTTTTACCGCGCTGATCATTATATATTTCTTTGAGTATTTGGAGGTTGTCCCCAAAAATCAACTTGTTTGTCCAACTATCTTCGCTTTTGCCAAAAGTCTTGATTTCTTGCAAAGGTACAGCCATTGTCTCTGCAATAATATCTTCTTTTCTCTCTTTGCCAGCATATACAAGCTCATACTCCTTTTTTTTGAGTAGGAAAAAGTAAATCCCTGTAACCATCCGGCAGATCTTCACCCTTTTCAACAAGGCGTAGGATTTTTTCTTTTTGCTGTTTTGATAGGTTTGTAGACATATTTTTATGTATCAACTTTACCACTTCCACCGCCGTTTATCCAATTATCCATTGAGATATAAAGTTACGATGAATAATTCGATTATTCGTTATATAATCAATCATATGGACATTTGTCGTGATAAATTCTTATCTACAAAAACATGCAACAAGCAGAATCAAGGCAACAAATCATCGCACGCCGTAAGGAGATCGAGGAGGAACTCATAGAGATGTTAAGACAAACCGAAAGTGATTTTTCTTTGCCACATATCAAAGACACTATCTATTACGAGGAAGAGTCCGACGATATGATGAAAGTCGTGGCGATGTTCGATCGCGGAGGCGATGCTTCAGAATTGAGCAATATCCTAGAATTGGTGACTGATGCGTGGAATTACTTCCCTCATAAAGCCCTAGGAGGTAATTCACCGGCAGAAATGTCATTGGAACATAAGAAGAGGAAGAGATAAGAATATGCACCACACTTATATTCTCAAATGCGCTGATGATACCCTTTATGTCGGATGTACCAACAATATAGAGAAACGATTGAACGAACACAACCATGCCAAGTCCGGCGCTCATTACACCAAAATTCGTCGGCCGGTTGTACTGGTCTATAGCGAAGCGTATCGGACACTAGCCAAGGCACGTGCACGAGAAGCGGAATTAAAGCGCATGACGAGGGTAGAAAAGATCGCGCTTATTGTGGCTTAATATCCAACATGATTTCCTGGCAGAGTGTGTCTCTGTTATACTTCAAACATGCCAAAAAAACGACCACCGTCACTAAAAATAACGGCAACTAATGCGGCGCGGGAAGAAAATTTATCTTCTTTATCTTCTCCCGCAAACACCCCTGCCAAGACTGAATATCTCCGGGAGATGTCGCAATGCGCGTATAATATAAAAACTATAATTGCTATTCATTCCACTGAAACGCTCGGTTACAACAAAGAGCTAGAGCATTTCTATATATTAGAGAGAGAAAAAATGCCGAAACTTCTTAGCAATCCAATTGAAATTAGTGCCTTTTTGTTTAATCAAGCAGTGCTTCGAGAGGATCTTTTGGCAAATGATTACGATACATCCGAAGAAATAGGAAATATCAAGTTAGCCAAAAAGGAGATAACATTGCTGTTGTCAAAAATTCAAAGAGAAAGAGAAAATATCCCCGGATATGAAGCCAAGACGGGATTAAATGATTGTCCGTTAAAAAACTACATTGTTAGTCTCATCGACGATGGAAAGAAGGAATTCCCTAAAAGCTTATTAGGTGTTATAGAAAGAACCACCGAAAGTCTGACCAGTGAAGAAAGTGATACTAAAGGAAGACATGAGGAGATAAGAGGCGGTTTTATTGAGAAAATTGAAATACTAAAAAATTACAATGATCAGGGAAGGGTAAAAATCTATGTAAATGGCATATATGATAATCTAATGGATTTCACGAGAGGCAAGAGTTGGGATTTAATGTATCAAATGGCACGAGATATGGGGGTTCCTTATGATAAAGACAGTAGGAAATTTTATAATTATTTTAATTTCAACAAATTTAATCCGCTTTATTCAAAATACGGAGGTTTTAAAATTACTAAACTTTTGAAGATTGTTGACGGCTACATTATGCCAGATAAGGAGATCATAATGACGACACAAAATAAAATAACACGAAGACTCAATCAACTTAAATCTGCTTACTAAATGTGGGTTTTTCTGCTTATCATATTTTCTGCTTAAGTTTTTTTAAGCATTTTTGAAGCTGTTTATATTTGTAAAGATTGGGACACTGATACTTCGACGATCGATCAAATATCAGATTAATAATAAGCGACTTACTAACTAACATGGCCACAGCACACTACCTGCTCTGCGAAGCGCCGATCTGCCAAGACGACCCAAATACAAATTATAAAAATGAAGTCATCTGGCGGCCTAGCGAGAAAATCTGCAAGAAATGGCCTTACCAACCGTTCCAACACAAACAAATTGACATCAATCAATGTGTCAAAAAGGGAAAATTCAAATTCCTCGATAGCGCGTACACAGCCCATGACCTTGAAACTCGATTGATCTGACCGCCACAATGCCCTTCCTTCAAGGACAGTCGCCAAACGAGCCATATTTTTCAAGGGTTCAAAATCGATCAGTCGAGTGTTAGTCAGCGAGACGAGGAATTAGTCATTCGAACACAATTATTAAAATATAATCAAAAATATTATGAAAAAAACTAGCAGATACAAGTTCCCCTATTCAGACATTGAATTGGCGGGCAAAGTTAACAGTATATTATCCGAGTATCGAGATCCTCTGACATTGAGACAAGTCTATTATCGGCTGGTCGCGCTTGGACTTAAGAACGAAAAGAAAGTTTACAGCAACCTCTCGGGTAAACTTTCCAGGCTTCGTGCACAGGGGTTAGTCCCTTGGGAAAAGATCACCGATATGAAGAGGTTACCTGAGAAGGACTCTTCGTGGACTAGTCCAGAGGAATTCTTTAAAGATGTCAGTGGGGCGTATAAACGAGACTTGCAACAAGGACAGCCAAAATATATCGAAGTTTGGTGCGAGAAGTCAGTCGCCATACGCCGTATAACAAATAAGTACGACGTGAATCTACTAGCCGGAGGTGGCTACAGGAGCAGTACAGCAATATATGAAGCCGCAAAGCGATTTAAAAGTGTCGGTAAGCCGGTCGTGATTCTTTATCTTGGAGACTTTGATCCTTCAGGGCTAGATATTGAAAGAGATATTGGTCGCGTCAATAAGCTTTTTGACATAGAAGTTGATGTCCAAAGGGTGTTATTAGTTCCTTCTGATATTAGGGATTACAAATTGCTACCAAGCCCAGTAAAAATCACTGATCCTAGGACGGCGGCGTACATAAAGGAACAGGGTTTGGAAAATGCCTACGAACTCGATGCCTTGGCACCAGATATTCTAGCGACAAGGTTGGAAAATGCGATTTGTAGAAACATGAATATGGATTTATACAAAACTCAATTGGCGAAATGGGAGGAAGATAAAGAAGAAGTCGCCGAATTCATAGAGGCTTGGAATGGACATAAAAGCTCCGCAAACCCTAACAACAATTACTAAAATTAATCAAAATATATGAAATCTAACAACAATAAATTAAGAACAACTCTAGACTGGGCACTATATTATCATCAGCTTGGCTGGAGCATTGTCCCCGTGAAAAGGAATAAGAAGAATTATCTCGATCCAAGATCGCCTTGGCTCAATGGGAGAAAAAGAGCAACTGCAGAACAGATTACTAGATGGTGGAAGCGTTGGCCCAAAGCAAATCCAGCTGTCCGTACTGGGAAAATATCAAACCTTGTATCGTTCAAAATTGATCCCAACAAAGCTTGTTCCCAAAATATATACAAGATCGGCTTAAGAGAAGGAATTCGTCTAATGTCAGGAAATAACGAATGTTTTTATTTCTTTTCCCATCCTAGTTATTATATAAAATCCAGAATTGGAATGTTTTTCACAACCGGCTTCGGAATCAAAGCTGACGGCGGTTGTATCCTCTTACCACCTTCAACTCTTGGTAAAGGAAAGAACTACAAATGGGTCATACAACCAACCGCCAGTAATATTACCCCAATTCCAAAATGGCTTGAAACAGAGGTTCTTGAGTACAAGGAAGGACACAAAATTAATCGCCTAACAAATAAATAATATGGAAAACAGCACTCTAATTTCAACCTATGTTGCAACGCCCACGAGAATTATCAATGGAAAAGTGGATATTCAATATATTCATAACTTAATCACCATTCACGGACTGTGCATACTTCCATTGGAAGACGGGAAGAAACATCCTGGCGATAAATGGAAACTCTATCAGAGTCGTCTTCCTAGCGAATCGGAAATCTCAAGTTGGAACGGTAGAGAGCGTTGGGGAATCGTGTGTGGAAAAATCAGCGGGAATCTTGAAGTAATAGACTTCGACGAAAAGGTACGAGTCGGTATCTTCGAAACATGGCAAACTATTCTACCGCAAGAAGGATTGGATCTGATAAAGACACTGCCGTTATCCAAAACGATTAATAATGGCTTTCACATACTATACCGCTGTGATGAAATCGGGGGGAATGTCCCCTTAGCCAAAGGCGCAGGTAAAGACGGTAAAGTAGCGGCCTTAATAGAAACCAGGGGCGAGGGAGGTTTTATCGTCGAACCCCCAACAGAAGGATATAAGCACTTGAACGGATCCTTGATGAACATACCTACGATAACGCCGACACAGAGAATGATGTTACTCGACGCGGCTAAAGCCCTAAATGAGGTCGTAACAGAGCGAACGCTTTCTGTAAGTAAAGTTAATAATGATAGACAAGATAATCGTCCCGGAGATGTCTACAACGAAAAAGCAACTTGGGACGAGATCCTCATACCTCACGGCTGGGTAGTGACTTATCAGCAGGGAGATAAGAAGTACTGGAAAAGACCCGACAAGCAAGGTGTAGGAATATCAGCAACAGAGAATCATAACGGCAACGGTTTGCTTCATGTCTTCTCTTCCAGTACCCCGTTTGAATCCGACAAAAGTTATAAGAAATTCACCGCTTACGCCATATTGAATCACGGCGGCGATTTTAGCTCGGCTGCCAAAGCTGTCATAGAGATGTACCCGCAGGATATTCCCAGTGTCGCAGACCATTCCGCTCCCATTGAATCAATAGAATTGATGTTGGAGCAGATACCTAGAGATACACCGGCAGTGAAGCGTATAGAGCTACTTGACCCAATATTGAGAAAACTCATGCGGGTAAAGAGGATCGTAGCGAATACCTTCATATTGAATAACATAAAGGATTATTTC
>JAPLZI010000029.1:25932-37349 GCA_026395095.1 Candidatus Tayloriibacteriota bacterium | reverse complement strand
TACAACCATGAATGGATACAGGGCGGAATCGGCGAGAGTAGACAAGGTGGCGAAAGAGGCTAAAGAGAGGCTTCCCCTCATTGTTGATAGGGACATAGATCCCCAGGAGGCTCACGATGCGATTTCGAAAATTGGGATTATGAATAAAGAAACGGTAGAGATAGTAACTGCGGTAGTTATTTCAGCCCATTTAAGACTGAATCCCCCATTATGGCTATTCCTCATTGGAGTTCCTTCGTCTTTAAAAACGGAATTTGTTGGACTATTTGATGCCATGGATGAGTTATATACATTAGATACGCTAACCGAGAATGCGTTCGCTTCCGGCTATGTACCTCCAGATGGTTCGGAAACCCAAGACCTTCTCCCCTTACTTGATAATAAATGTTTCGTTGTTAAAGATTTGAATACCTTATTCTCAATGAATGAAGAAATGGTTAAAAAGATACTTGGTGATCTTACTAGTATTTTTGATGGCAAATTCGAAAAGTTCACAGCAACAAGAGGATTGATCAGTTATCGCTCCTTATTTTCCATGATCGGTTGTATCACCCCTTCAATGATGACCAAGCACTACAGTTACGCGACGCAATTAGGTCCTAGATTCTTCTTTATCCGCCTTCCAGAGTTAACGGCAGATGAGCTACAGGCTGGATTCAACAAGTCATGGAGTGATGAGGATAGAAAGAAGGCAATTATTGAGGCGAGACAGATCGTTTCTTCCTATAGCAGCCAATTAATCAAAAAGATTAAACAGTTCAAGCCTATTCTTGAAACAAAGGAGATCCAACAGAAAATTAATGACATCGCACTCTTTGTTTGCAAAGCACGTGGAGTTGCTATCACAGATAAGACGAGTTTCAAAAACGAAAAAGGCGATGATGTTGAATATTATGACGTTACAGACTACCAAGTGGAACAACCTTGGAGAATCCTGAATCAATTGAAGGCTTTGCTTAGAATTTTGAGTTTTATTCATGGGAAAAACATCGTCGATGATGAGGAAATCAGAACTATTAGACCTATCATTCTATCTACCATGCCGGTTAACCGAGCGGAAATCTTGAGCGTTCTTTCGGTAAAATGTGGCATCTCTGTTAAGGAACTCTCGAAAAGCATCCAGAAATCAGCTAAAACACTTCGAAGAACAATTAAGGAATTAGAAACGCTCGGAATCATCGATTGTTTTCAGGATGCTACATACCACGATCCCAGCAAAGCTCCTAGACTTTACTTCATCCGTGAACAATTCGCCTCTATTCTTAACGCACCCATGCCCTCCCCGGATTCTCTGTCCCTATCAAAACACCATGACGAACTGGCTGAATTCAACGACGACGAAGAGGCAGAGGACGAAACTGATGATATGGAAGAGTTGGCCAAATCTATCCCCTTTTAATCGCTATTATCTATCAAAAATATGAACACAAATCCCACAGAAACAGTCCCCGTTATCACTAACCCTGACCAAATGATCGAGAAGTTGGTCAGGGTGTTGCCTCAGATTATCAACAAAATCATTCAGAGAGAAATTGCGTGGGAAGAAGAACCTTGCCACAGTTATGTTCCGCCAAATGGTGTTATACTGTGGTTGCTGCCTGATACGCAACTCAATAAAATCGTCCGCCATCCATCAGATGGGGCGTTTTTGTGCATGTGAACTTATAAGCGAAGATAAAGCTCCGCTTAATCAAAATAATAATTTAACAATGAATACAATTACAACAAATCAAATAATGAATGGCGCCATGATAGGCAATGCGAGACCTAACTTGGCGCTTAGGGCTGCCNNNGCCTGCTATTATCGCGTCAGCAGCCAGGAACAAAAGAAAAAAGCAACATCGATCCCCGACCAACTTGAAGTATGCCATAAGGCAATCAGAGATAGAGGATGGATATTTATCAACGAATTCCAAGATGATGGAATAAGTGGAGACCTGCTAGAAGAAAGGCTCGGATTACAATCAATGCTGCAAGATGCAAGAGCTCACAAGTTTGATCTGCTTGTAGTCAAAGATTTTGACAGATTTCACCGTAACAAGAATAATGCAGGAAGAGTAAGAACCGAATTGAAAGAGCTTGGAATTCAGACTTTTGCCATTACCACACCGGTTGATCCTAAGTCGTTAGTTGAATACGACCCTGATGATAATGATACCGCAACAATAATCGAGACTATATCTGATTTAAGGTCAGACCTAGAGAGAACCGCCATCAACAGGAGAATGAAAACTGGACGATTAACCGTCGCTAAAGCCGGTAAGATACCTAACAGAGTACCCTACGCATTAAAGGTGGAAAGAGTTTTCGAAGGTGCCAAGGTTAAAAGAACAATCGTCGTAAAAGATGAAGACGTGGAAAAAGTCCGCTTCATCTACAACGAATACTGCCGAGGAAGTGGCGATAGAAAGATAGCAATAGCCATGAATGAAAAAGGATGGAAAGCCCCGAATGGGTCACATTGGAGCATTCAAACGGTTAAATACATACTCTCCAATCCAACATATACCGGGAAAGTACGATGGGGATGGAGGCATGCTGATTATACAAAAAACAAAGAGAGACAGAGGCAGGGCAAGGTTGGATATATTGGTAAAGGAGATCATCCCGCGATCATAAGTGAAGCACAATTTAACCTCGTACAAGAGATACGTGCAGGTAAAACGAAACATGGGAAAGGCGGAACTGGAAGATCTTTCGGAGTGCTGACAGGCATAGCGAAATGTATTCGTTGCGGGAGCGGAGTTGGCTATCAGACACGCAAACATAATAGGTCGAAAAAACATCAAGGATGGAGGGACACGATTACACACGAATACATCTGCACAGGATATAAGTATAAAGGCATCTGTTCCCCGCGAGTGATGAGTGCCGAGAAGCTCGAGGGTTCAGTCCTAGATCATATAAAGAATATGTATTCGCATCCCAAAGTCCAAGAAGCCATCACTTACGATGGTAATAATCTGGAAGAAAAAGCTAGAGCGAAAGAAATTGCTCGATTGAAACAAGTGATCAAATCTGGTCCGGAGAGAGAACAGCGACACCAAGAAGCGTATGAAAAAGGATCAGAAACTTTGGAACAATTGGATGCTCATATTGCCAGGATCAGGGACGAAATCCAGAAAAGCCATGCGGAGGTGGAACGCTATAGCAAGCTCTTTGCCACTACCACACAGAGGGTCGAGATAACACGTAAATTAGTCACTTCTATGAAGGATTTCGATACCTCATGGAAGGCCATGGAGGTAGACGAGAGAAAGACGATTATACGTAGTATTATCAAGGAGATTCGGGCAGGAGACGGTAGGGTAGAAATTGACTTTATTCTCTAGTTCCCTTTCATATGGCACTTCTTATACTTTTTGCCGCTTCCACATGGGCATGGGTCATTTCTACCTGGTTCCTTTCCGCCAGCTTGCCCGCCAGCCGCCCCACCTCCTTTACTTGAATTTTGAGCGCCATCCGTACTATTCATGACCGGCACAATGTTCGGCAAAACACGCACGAACTGCCCGTGCATAGCCGCCTGCATTTCCCGATACAACCGTAAACCCTCCTTCTTGTATTCAACCAGTGGATCACGCTGACCGTAGGCGCGCAGATTCACGCTTGAACGCGTGTAGTCCATAACCTCAAGATGTTCCACCCAATACATATCGATAGTCTGCAATAAGATTATTCGCACCGCCGCCAAGAATGGCTCGCGCCCGAATTCGGCGATCTTCTTGTCCACGATCGCCCGCGCATTAGCATCGCCGCCGCCGCCAACAACACTATCGGCGCCATCACCTATCATCTCATTCAACTGTGCCTCAACATCATCCAGCGAACCCACCAGCAGTTTCCGTCGATTTCCATAGATAGTCGCGCGCTGATGATTGATAACATCATCGAATTCCAGAACATTCTTCCTGGAATCAAAGTTGAAACCCTCGATCTTTTCTTGCGCGCTCTCCAGCGACCGCGAAATGATCTTGTGCTCGATTGGCTCGTCTTCCGGCATACCCAGCTTACCCATCATCGACTTCAACATATCACTCGCAAAAACCCGCATGAGCTGATCCTCGAGCGACACGAAAAACTGCGTTTCGCCTGGATCGCCCTGACGACCAGAACGGCCACGCAGCTGATTATCGATGCGTCGCGCTTCATGGCGCTCCGTACCAAGTATGAACAACCCGCCAAGATTCTTGACTTCCTCATACGATTCCGGCGTATTCGGATTGCCGCCCAGTTTGACGTCAACACCACGGCCGGCCATGTTCGTAGATATTGTCACTGCCCCCTTTTTGCCAGCTTGAGCGATAGTCTCACCCTCCTTCTCTGCATATTCCGGCTTGGCGTTTAGGATAGTGTGCGGAATTCCCTCTGATTTCAAAAACTGCGACAAAAGCTCATTTTTCTCGATAGATACCGTGCCAATCAAAACAGGCTGGCCTTTACTATGAAGATCTTTTACGCGCCTCGAAATAGCCTTGAACTTGCCAGCCTCGGTGCGGAAGATCTGATCATTCCTATCCAGACGGATCATCGGCTTGTTCGTCGGCACAGTATAAACCTCGAGGCCATAAACCTTGAAAAACTCCTCCGCCGAAGTCACCGCTGTTCCCGTCATGCCCGACAGCTTCGGATACATTCGAAAGAAATTCTGGTAAGTGATAGATGCATATGTACGCGATTCCTGCTGGATAGCGACGCCTTCCTTGGCCTCTATCGCCTGATGCAAACCTTCTGACCAGCGGCGCCCCGGTTGGAGACGACCGGTGAATTCATCGACTATAATGATCTGGTTATCCTTCACGACATATTCCTTGTCCTTATGGAAAAGCGCTTTGGCGCGAATGGCAGTCTCCAGATGATGGACGGATTTTATTCCGGAATCGGTGTAGATGTTTTCGATACCGAGAGCCTTCTCGGCCTTGGTTATGCCCGCACCAGTAAGTGAGATCGCGTGATGCTTCTCCTCTACCGTGTAGTCAACATCGGGCATGAATGAAGTAACGAGCGACGCAAACTGTTTGTATGTCGCCTCCGCATCGCGAGTCGGCGCAGAGATGATGAGCGGCGTCCTAGCTTCATCGATCAGGATCGAGTCTATCTCATCGACTACGCAATAATTGAACTCGCGCTGGCGCAATTGGGCAGCGCTGTACTCCAAGTTGTCGCGCAGATAATCGAAACCGAATTCGACGTTCGTTCCATAAGTGATGTCAGCCAAATAGGCTTCGTGACGCGTGCAAGGCCGCAAGAATTCATGGACGACTTTGAATGAACCGAGTTCATCGCGTTCCTTATCGAGCTTTTCCTCGGTCTCTATTGGGACCGCTTTTGCGCTCGGATCATAGATGTAACTGGCCTCGTGATTGACGACTGCCACAGAGAGGCCGAGGGCATCGAATATTTGTCCCATCCAAGTGCCATCACGGCGTGACAAGTAGTCGTTAACTGTTATGAGATGCACGCCCCTGCCGGACAAAGCGTTTAGATAAAGCGGCAAAGTTGCAACCAAGGTCTTTCCTTCACCAGTCCTCATCTCGGCAATGCCTCCGGAATTTATGACCATACCACCGATCATCTGAACATCGAAATGGCGCTGGCCCAGGGTGCGCCTGGCGGCTTCGCGAACAGCTGCAAAGGCTTCGGGTAGAATAGCGTCGAGAATCTCTTTTTCCTCTTCGCGCGATTTGCCGGCGAGCTTGGCTTTAAACTCGGCAGTCTTGGCCTTGAGATCAGCACCAGAAAGTGCCCTCATGGCAGGTTCGAGAGCGTTTATTTTGGGCACAATTGGCTCAAATTTGCGCACACCGCGCGTGGTTGGGCCGCCCCGGAATTTGTCCAGAAATGACATAGAATAGAGGCACTTTAACACATTTAGTTAACCCACTCCACTTCAGCTTCAATTATGATGCCTGTATCGCGTTCTACCATTGCCATGAGTTCCTGCGCGTATGCCACAATCTGCGATGCTGTGGCGCCCGGCTTGGCCACGATAACTAATGCCTGATTTTTGTATGGTCCGACATTATCGGACATATGACCTTTGACATGGCAGATATGATCAAGTACCCAACCAAGCGGGATTTTGACGCATTCGTTCGGTTCCGGATAACCGGGCAGTTCGGGATATTTCTCCTTCAATTTTTCATAATATGCCTTGGTCACAATAGGATTCTTGAAGAAGGAACCGGCTGTCCCCCAGAGTTTCCAATCAGGTAATTTATTCCAACGAATATTTGTGACGGCATCCCTTACCTCTTTTAGTGTCGGAAGAGTGTTTTTTGAACCGGTTTTATTAAAGTATTCCTTTAAATCCTTGTAGGAAATATTTACAGTCCCGTTTTTTGAGAGCTTAAGATTGACCTGGGTAATTATGTAACGGCCTTTTCTGTGCTTAAAGATACTGTCGCGATACCCGAAATCACATTTTTCATTCGGAAGCTCAACATATTTCATAGTTTCGGTATCTAAAGCGCGAAGACTTATAATACTGTCCGCTATTTCTGAACCATAGGCACCAATGTTTTGTACCGGCGCCGCGCCAACCGTCCCAGGGATAGCCGAAAGATTTTCTATGCCATAAAGGCCACTCTCGACCGCTAGTTGAACAATCTCATCCCACATTTCGCCAGCACCGATGGAAAAACCGACATCGCCATCATCGCCTGGTAGGATTTTTTTACCGAGAATTTCATTCTTGATGACAAGACCTGGAAAGCCAGCATCAGATATGAGAACATTTGACCCACCGCCAAGGATGAGCATGCGAAGTTTCTCATGATGTGCAAAAGTAACCGCCTCTAAAAGTTCTGCCTCGGATGAAACCGCACAAAAAAAGCGGGCAGGGCCGCCGATCTTAAATGTCGTGTATTGGGCTAATGGTACATTTTCCTTAGGAATCATTTTTTGTTTTAGCAATGCAAAACTGCCATTATTGCGCCTTTTTGCGCCAACTGATGGCGACGGGTGCGAGCTCCAAATAATATGTCTAAATATAATGTGAGTACAGCCGTCGCCATCACTTGGTACAATCCGGACATATTATAACCCTTTTAGGAAGGATTTGAAAAGTAGGGGGCCTTCCTCCACTCCAAACCCCCCTTCTTGAAATCTTGGCACACCAATATTCCAGAGACTACATATCCTTTAAATTTTCAAATAACCGCCAACTAATTAGAGTTGCAAAATCTTGTATTTCATAAAATCTTGGTGTACCATGATTCTGAAAGTGCCCTCTCCGGAGAGAAGTCCTCTCCCCCGAGGAGGCGCCATTTTTAATAGTCCCATTTAATAGTTTAATAAAAATTTTTAATAGTATTATGAAAGTCACAACCACCTCACAGAGATTTTCCCAACTTCGCAGAGGTTTCATCGAGTTCGCGATTTTAAAACTTATACACTCAAACCCCCACACTTTTTATGGAAAGGAAATATTCCATTGCCTTGCAAAAACAGAATTCGCTGCCCCAAAAGGTACACTTTATTATCTGCTTTCCAAAATGCGTCATGAAAAAACCATTCTATCATCAAGCGAAGAAGACGACTACATGGGAAGACATAAGTATTATTACCTAACTAAGAAGGGTAAAAATATACTACACGAATTAGATGTCTATTGGCAAATACTGAACAAAAATCTTGATCAAATAAGCCAACCTCTTTCAGCAGAAGAACATTCTGAGCTTGATAATTTAAATACGCATGTGGTATAATACACCCGTGAGTACCCTGTGTGGGCACTCTTCCAAAAATGTCTACGCAAAGTGCCGCCCTCGGCGGCCTTTTGCGTTATTAAAGGGTTGTTGGATAACAGTAGGAATAAGAACAGTACTACCGAAGAACATTCCCAGCGGGAGCCATCATATTATGGTTATTCTTTAGGCACAAAATCGATACAGCAGTGGAGTTCTTCGGGAGTACTGTTCCTATTCCTACTGCTGAGCCTGCTTAATCGCCGCCTCTATCTCAGTTTTATATTGTGGATAAGCTATTTCTATTGCCCGAAATGTCTTGATTGCTTCTGTCTTCTGACCAATTGTGTATTGTAGACGAGCCAGTGAAATTGATGCCGAGAGATCATTCGGAGTCTCTTTTAGGATTTTCTTATAGACCTCGATCGCCTTTAATAACTGCTTGCTCATCGTGTATGCCTGCGCCATTTGTATATTATCAAAAATCTCTGGATTATCGCCGAATAGTTTTCGCGCCAAAGCTTCCTGTCCATCCACAACAAGCGCCAAAGCATACACCCTATTTACCAACGGATTGTCCTTAATTATCTCATAGTCAGCCATAAGAAGAGCCACTGCACGGGCACTCTGTTTACTATTCATGAGATCAGTAGCTAGTTCTACATCAACAGACTGTTTACCTGGAGACAGTGCATGGGCTTTCTCAAGTAGAGGTAGGGCGTAGTTGAACTGGCCGATCATATTCATAAATGAACCGGCGAGCGTGTAAACGCGAGCATCCTGCCAAGGTGTCGCGGCAATCTGATCATCGATAGCCTTTCTGGCGAGATCGAAGAATGACTGTTTCGTCACGCCCGGAACCTGATCGCTCGAGAGCACGCGATTGGCACACGAAAATAATTGCTCACGAATCTCCTGATTGGCTACATATGTATTTACCTTGAAGGCGTTGTCAAAGAGAGCCACAGATGGATTCGGACCGGAGCAAACTTGTAAAGCCGCGATGAGTCGAGTATTAGCTTGTATCGGACGAACATTGAAAACATACACAACCGCGAGAAGCGCCACGAAAGCTACAGGAACGGCGATATACGAAGCTGCTTCAGCCGATATCACCCTGTTGGTAAAAATTGATTTTCCGGAACGGATCGAGTTGATAAATCCTAGAGCCGCGAAGAACAAGACATAGCTGGCAATGTTATCGAACACAAAGATGTTGTGGATGGCATAACCGACTATAGCACCGGTCAAAACGCTTTTTTCAGTGATCGTCAACGATGATCGCCAAACGATCATCAAAGCAAGCACATATAGAGCTAAGTAAGAGACAAGTCCCAAAATTCCGGAAGCCGTGAGCCAATCCAGAAACACGCTATGTGCCCTGTCGAACCACTGTTCTTGGCCCCACATCTTTGGATTGTAATTGGCATTGAAGATGTAGTTGAAATTTTCTTGGCCCCAACCGAAAACAGGTCGTTCCGTAAAACCCTTGATCGCCATCGGCCAAATGTAATTGCGCGCCTGGCCTTGGGCTTCAGACCAAGAGATCGAAGCCATACGACTCAAGGCTTCGCTATTCCTAACGAAGGCAGTATCGCGATTTGCCCAGAAAATTCCACCTAACACAAAAATAAAAACTATAATACCTACAGCAATCCAGCGATTTTTCTTCGTTTCATTCTTGCCTAGAACGGCGTAGAGAAATAGTGCCAAGAGAATTCCGCCTATCAAACCTAGGATAGTACCGCGAGTCGCTGTTTCGAAGACTTCAAAACCAAAAACAACAGCAAGGATCGGGTACGCCCATTGTAAAAATTTTGCATTACCGATTTGCTTTGCACGCGCTATGAAAAACATGTAAGCCGCCAACCCCGTATTCCAAAGCATATAAACAGCCATGTAAGCGGCATTACCGAGTGAAGCATCAATACGAGTAGAGCCCTGGTGGATTTCGGCCTTGCCAAGAAGTTGCATAATGCCATAAATACCGACAATAACCGCAACAGTTAGTTGCATGTTGATCCAACGATGCCAGAGGCGTTTACCTTCTTCACCAGAACCGAATATGCTTGTCGCAGTAATAAAGAACATCCAGAGATGAATGACGGTGATCCATCCTTCCATGCGCTCAAAGTTGGACCACATGCTTCGGAGAGGATTGACACCGAGAAGATCTGCAACAAGCGTCACTAAAGCAAAAACTGTCACTCCTATAGTGAGCGGCGTCAACTTCGGCCGATATTTTGCGTCCATAAAGGCCAGAATGAGCCAGCCAGCGAATGCGATCTCAACAAGAATACGGAAATAGAAGGCTTTGCCGGTTATGAATGGAAAGAAGTAAGTATCGGCGACTATAAGGGCAAAAAACGGTATTAAAAATAGCGCGGCGACTGAAATAAACTTAGCGGTTTGTTTTATCATAATGATTGCAGAAATATAGCATAATATGGCCAAATTATGCTAGTATAGCGCCATGTCTACGGCCATAACAGTCATACGCCCCAAGCGATTATTTCACCTTTCAGATCTCCGGGAATTATGGAATTACCGCGAGCTTTTATACTTCTTGAGCTGGCGCGACCTCAAAGTACGCTACAAACAGACTGTGCTCGGCGTTCTTTGGTCTATTCTTCAACCACTTATCACTATGGTCGTATTTTCGTTCTTCTTTGGCAAGCTCGCTGGCATGCCATCTGACGGAGTTCCCTATCCGATATTCGTTTACACCGGCCTTCTATTCTGGCAATTCTTCTCCGATGCTCTAAACGAAACGAGTGGCTCGCTCGTAGCCAACAAGGCGATCGTGTCTAAAGTTTATTTTCCTCGACTGCTCCTGCCTATTTCTGGCGTTATAACGAAGTTTGTGGATTTTCTAATCTCGGCGTCTATTCTCGTCGTTTTGATGATTTACTATGGATATGCACCAAATCTAAGTGGCCTCGCTATTTTACCGCTTCTTCTAGTGTTGACTTTCATGGCCGCCATCGGACTTGGCTTATTGCTTTCAGCTGTGAATGTCAAATACCGCGATGTGAGATATGCCTTACCGTTTTTTATCCAACTCCTTCTCTTCGTAACACCTGTCATATATCCCGCTTCAATCGCCGGCTCTTATTCGAAGCTTCTAGCCTTGAACCCGATGATGGGTGTTATTCAGAGCGCCCGCGCTGCGCTTCTCGGCACAACACCGATCAATTGGACACTTATCCTTACTTCATTCATTGCCTCTGTTGTCCTCCTAGTGATCGGACTCATCTATTTCAAAAAGACCGAACGGTACTTCGCCGACATAATATAAAGCCATGGACAAACCAATCATCGAAGTAAAAAATATCGGCAAAAAATACGACATCACTCATATGCGCGGTGGATATGTTTCCCTGCGTGATGTTATTGCTAATGTCTTTAAGAATCCTTTTTCATTTGTAGCACACAAGGCCAAACGCGCCGTAGGTCTTGAGAAAAAAGAGGAGTTTTGGGCACTCAAGGACGTAAATTTTACTGTAAAGCGCGGTGAGGTCATAGGCGTGATTGGTGCAAATGGCGCAGGAAAATCCACCTTACTCAAGATCCTCTCCCAAATTACTCCTCCTACTGAAGGTGAGATCATATTGCGTGGCCGCGTCGGTTCCCTGCTGGAGGTTGGCACAGGATTTCATCCGGAGCTCACCGGCCGCGAGAACATATTCCTGAATGGCGCTATTCTCGGCATGAAGAAACGCGAGATCG
>JAPLZI010000029.1:16377-25860 GCA_026395095.1 Candidatus Tayloriibacteriota bacterium | reverse complement strand
GGTGTGGATAAATTCCTGGACACTCCCGTGAAGTTTTACTCGAGCGGGATGTACGTCAGGCTGGCCTTTTCAGTCGCGGCCCACATGGAGCCGGATATCCTGCTTGTCGATGAAGTTCTCGCCGTCGGCGACGCCGAGTTCCAGAAGAAGTGCCTCGGCAAGATGGATGAGATCACGAAGAAAGATGGGAGGACAATCATCTTCGTGAGCCACAATATGGGAGCGATACAACAATTGTGCACGAAAACGGCTGTCTTGAGCAATGGCAAGATCGAGCTATTCGACGACACTGACAAGGCTATACATTTTTACATAGACAAACTGCCTTCATTAATGAATGGAGGCAACATCTCGACTAGAAAACGCCGGGGAGGCGTCCAGAACACGAAGGTTACACAGGTCGCCTTCTATGACAAGGACGGCAACAAGATAGACAGAGCGGTCACAGGCAAGCCGCTTAAAATAAGGTTCACATATTCATCGAAGAAACCAACGCCAATTGAGAACTGTCGCGTCGCAGTTTCATTCAAGAATATGCTCGGCCAGGACCTATTTATTTGTTCCACGGAACTAACAGAAAAAAACGCCGTCCACTTACCACCATCTGGCGATATCACATGCGAAATCGAGGCATTACCGCTTGGCAAAGGCAGATATACTCTGGACTTCATGTTCGAAGTCGACAGACAGGTCGAGGACCGATTGGAGGATGCCGCGACACTTCAGGTTGAAAACGGAGATTTTTATGGAACAGCAGTAACAACTCCCCCAAATTGGGAGGGTCGCGCCGTGCTGGTAAAGCACCATTGGTTCCTAAAGTAACCTGAATGATGCGCGATACACACAAAAAAATAGTGAAGTGCAGAGTGTGCGAAACACCGTTGCTTCATTTTTTTTCACTCGGAGGCATGCCGCTAGTGAACTCATTTCTGAAATATGACGACATCATGAATGAGAAACGATTCGATCTCGATGTCGGATTTTGTTCCCAGTGCTATCTTGTGCAATTGCTCGAAAATGTACCGCCCGAGAAATTATACCGACACTATCTCTATCTTTCATCTGTCTCATCCCCTTTTGTCGAACACTGCAAGAAAACCGCTACCGATCTGATCCGGCGGCTCCGGCTCACCTCCGACAGTCAAGTGGTGGAGATAGCTAGCAACGATGGCGTACTGCTAAGTTGTTTCAAACAAGCGGGAATAAAAGCCCTTGGCATCGACCCTGCTAGAAATATTGCCAGGATCGCAAACATGAACGGCCTCGAAACGTTGGCTGAATTCTTTACCCATGAAAGTGCGCTAAAATTGCGCAGTCGCGGCATTATTGCCGACCTTGTATACGGCGCAAATGTACTGGCTCATGTCCCGGAAATAGTCGATTTTGTCGAGGGCGTTAAAGTCATACTCAAACCGGAAGGCACGGCCATCTTTGAATTCCCTTACTTAGCGGGCTTGTTCGAAAATAAATTCGATATCATTTATCATGAACATGTCTTTTACTATTCGATGCTGGCGCTTCGGCATCTTTTCGATCGCGTCGATCTTCAGATCTACGATGTCGAGCAATTTCCACTACAGGGCGGCTCATTGAGAATATACGTAGGCCACAAGAATGTGCATCCGATAAACAGGAGTGTCACGGATCTTATAGATGAAGAACTTGCCCAGCATTGGAATTCCATAGAGTCATACCACAAGATAAGGAACTCCGTTGAATCATTGAAAAAAGACCTGCTCGCGGCTTTGGATAATATAAAAAAAGAGGGTAAAACGATTGCCGCCTATAGCGCCCCGGCAAAAGGAAATGTGCTCTTAAACTATTTTGGTATAGATTCCAGATACCTCGACTACATAGTCGATATAACACCGCTGAAACAAGGTCTATATACTCCGGGAACCCACCTGTTGATAGAAGACCCGGAAAAAATAAACCATTCGCCGCCGGATTATCTCTTGATTCTCTGTTGGAACCATGCTGATTTTGTAATGAAAAATCTTGATGCATATCATAAAAACGGCGGAAAATTCATCATCCCTATTCCACAAGTGACTATCCTTTAGGACTGACATTATGAAAAAAATACTTATCATCGGTGCCGGTGGATTCGTAGGAAAAAACCTGATCGAAGCCGCGTGCGCTGATCCAAGCATCGGACGCGTCCACATAATAGTAAGGAAACGAGATAATGAGCTTTCGCGTATCATAGCAACCCATGAAAAAAACCTGCGGATTCACGAACTAGATGTTGTGATCGATCAGGATCGACTTCAGGAACTGATGGCAACCGAGGTTTTTGATGGCATAATAAACCTATCAACCAACACACAATCCTTAAAAGACAATGGGACCGATAAATGTGTAGAAAAAGAGATGTCGATGCTGAAAGCTATTCTAAACAGTGTCGCTCAAGGCAGTACCGCTCAATCGACTTACATTGATTTTTCGTCCTGCGCGATATATGAAGGCTCTGAAAAAATCATATCCGAAAATTCAAATCTTAAACCAAATCGTGCCTATGGCGGGTATGCTGTGGCAAAATATGAAAGACATCTTTATCTTATTGAATTCTTGAAACGCAAGCACATTCGCTCATTCCTGTTTGTTCCATTTTTCTTATATGGCGCTTATGAAAACCCAAAACGACTCTTTCCCCTCATAGTCCACAGGCTCCTGAAGGAAGAGTACCTACCACTCACAAAGTGCGAGCAGTTCCGAGATTATCTGCATGTACATGATCTGTGCACTGCCATTATTTTAGCCCTATCCTCCAAAACAACGGCCATAGCAGAAGTCTTGAATATCGGCAGTGGAAATGGCACAAAAATAAAAGACTTTGCCATAGCTATAGCGCACGCTATGCACAAACCTGAAACACTCCTCGGGTTTGGAGAATTGCCGGAAAGAAAAGAGGAAATTCCCCGCATTGTGGCAAATATAGCGAAGGCTCAAATAATGCTCGGCTGGTCACCTAAAATAGATCTGGTAGACGGGATTCAAAAGAGCCTGCCCTGCTACGATAAAATAAACCACCATGAATGAACCAACGCAACGATTCTTGCTTAGCATCTGCATCCCCACCTACAAAAGACCACAGGGACTCAAAGCGTGCGTCGAAAGCATAATAAGTCAGGAGACGTTCGATCGAGGAGATATTGAGATACTCATATACGACGATGCCTCCCCAGATAACACTGAACAGGTCATGAAGAGTCATGTGGAAAGCGTCCCAACACTGCGATACATAAGGAATGAAATCAATACTGGATCAGACGAGAATATAATAAACCTGTTGAAGGACTTCCGCGGTCGTTATTTCTTCGGCATCACTGACGACGATGCGCTCCTACCCGGAGCGATAAAGGCAATGAGGCGCCTCATTGAGGAGCATCCGGAAGTCACGGTGTTCGAGAGCAGCTACGACGAATATTACGAAAAGACCGGGAAGATCATCCCGCACGACATATTCGACGAGGCATGTATCATCAGCAAAGACGACACCGACAAGATTGTCCGCGTATTCAACGAGTTCCATATATATTCCAGGATGTTTATGAGAAGAGACGCCATAGACTTGCCGGGCTATGAGAGGCACACCGGCACGCGCTATCCTCACCTGCACACGATAGGTGCCGCCATGCTCCTCGGAACTTCGTACTACACGAGAGATAGATTAGTAAAGCACACTCTGGGAAACGAGACTTTTTGGAGCTACCACGACGACTACATGCTTAGCGGCATGCTACGCATCATCCGCGACCTGACAAAGATAGATGACCGCTTCTACGAACCGGCCATCCAAAGCCTCATAAAGTCGCTCCCCTCTACGGTGAGAAATGCGGTAAAGACTGGGAACGGAAAAATCTACAGGTTTGTGAAATGTCTGCTCGGTATACCAGACCTCCGATGGCGCCCGCAAGTCTGGTACAATACCGGAATAACCATATTTCGCACAATAAAATGACACCAGCCCCAATAGCCCTGTTCGTCTATAACCGCCCGGAACACACTCGGAAAACAATCGAGGCTTTGCGGGCCAACACACTGGCGGGAGAAAGCGAGCTATTTATTTTCTCGGACGGCCCAAAAAATACCGAACAAAAAAAAGCAGTCCGGGAAGTCAGAGATTATATAAAAACTATAACAGGCTTCAGGAGGATCGAGATTGTCGAAAGGGCCGAAAATTTTGCCCTTTCCAAATCGATAATATCCGGTGTGACTGATATCGTAAATAGGTACAGCAAAATTATAGTTATGGAAGATGACTTGGTTACATCGCCATATTTCTTAAAATACATGAATGAAGGGTTGGAACTATACAAAAATGAGAAGAGTGTCGCCAGTATCCATGGTTATGTCTACCCAAGCAAAAAAACTCTACCGGAAACATTCTTTCTACGCGGTGCAGACTGTTGGGGCTGGGCAACTTGGAAGCGAGCATGGAAGGCCTTCGAGCTGGACGGCAATAAGCTTTTGATCGAGCTAGAAAAAAAGGGGCTTATCAGCAAGTTTGATCTCGATGGTACTTATGATTTTTCCGCGACGCTCAAGCGACAGATCGATGGACGGTGTGATTCATGGGCCATACGCTGGCATGCATCAGCTTTTTTGGTTAACATGTTGACCTTGTATCCCGGAAGATCTCTGGTGAACAATATCGGGCGAGATGGCAGTGGCACACACGCCGGGGATACAGGGGCATTCAATACGGTTATGACAGAAAGACCCATAGAAGTCAGACCGATCCCTATAGAGGAAGATGCCGCGGCTAGAAAAATTATAATAGGATACATGAGATCACTAAGGACAAGCCTGTTTAAAAGGATTAAAACGAAAATCACCGGGCGTCGGTAGAACTAGAAACATGATACCAAAACTTAAATTGTACGTACGGAAACAACAATTCAACCCGGGTCTACTCGGGATTTTCATCAACCCTTTTTATACAGTCCGTAAGGAGCTCCGCCGCGCTATGATCAGATTATCTAGTCACGTCACTGGTCGAACTTTAGATGTTGGTTGTGGAGAAAAACCTTATGAGAATATATTTTCTAATATATCCGAATATGTTGGTATGGAATATGATTCGCCGAAAAATCGCTCCAGATTCAAGAACATAAACTCATGGTACGACGGAAAACATTTCCCATTCGATGGTAACAGTTTCGATTCGATCATACTCACCCAAGTATTGGAACACGTTTTCAACCCTGATGAATTCCTGGCCGAAATCAACCGTGTCACAAAGAATAACGGTCTGCTTCTTATGAGCGCCCCATTCGTCTGGGACGAGCACGAACAGCCGTGGGACTATGCGCGGTATTCTTCATTTGGTCTAAAACACCTGCTCAAAAAGCATGGATTCGAGATCATCGAGCACATAAAGACCGTTTCTGATGTGCGAGTCATATCGCAACTCACAGCCTGCTATATACACAAGAAGTTGGCAGGGATACGCTCTTATAGAATAAAGATGATATTCTATGTATTGCTCATTTCCCCTCTAACTATCATCGGCACCATTCTATCGCAAATTTTACCCGCAAATATGGATCTATACATGGATAATGTCGTGCTAGCCAGGAAGATCCATAGCCACGATTAGTGATTTCCGTATGCGGAGTTGCACCAGAGTTCACTGACATCAACCTTTTTAACAAAATTAAATCTGTTATTTAACAGTAGACCGCGGCAATTTTGATCTTTTCGAGGATTGCTATTATCTAGCTCGACGGCAATAACATGAACAGGGATGCTCCAATCGAAAGTATCGAGCACTTCGAATTCGCCTCCTTCTACATCAATGCTCAAAAAATCTATGAACTGCACATTGTGTTTCTGCAATATCTTACTAAAAGGCATACTCGGCACTGCATATGAGCGTTCGCTCTGATCAGAGTGCCATTTTTTCATGAAACTGCGTGCCATCGTGTGGATCATTCCTGCAGTTCCACCCTTTCCAAGAAAGTATACCTCTCCATCAATACTGCTGACAGCCGCATTGACTAAAATGCATCGCGGCCTGTTTTGCGTGAGCTTTTTGAACTCTTCAGGGGTAGGCTCGATCAGTATCCCCCGCCAACCCAAGTAATCCTCGAAAAATTTCGTGTTCGACAGATTTAACCCGTCGAAAGCGCCCAATTCTACAAAAAAACCATTTCGTTTTTTTGGCTTTTCGAAAAAAGTTTCGTAGACCTCTCTGTCTTCCCCGGCTTGACCATAGAAAACCTTTCCACGAACGGCGTCCACGAATCTACGCCACAGATTTCGATCCTGCCTACCCTCCAAGCAATCTCTAAGGAAACCCAATGTTCTAAAAAAAGGCGGAACTCTATTCCTTAGAAAGGCTTTTGTTGTCATGGGTTTCCTAAACCACAATATTCCCACAAAGTTATGAGGATGTCCAACGTATGAAAAATTTGCACTAAGTGCTAGCATTTGTCCGGATTTCATATTATGGATGCTCTGCATGGATGATGACAGCTACGAGATGCTCATCAAACTCAACCTCGAAAAGGTCCGACTGCTCCGACTTTCCGAGATCGAGGACGCCCGCCTTCTCG
The DNA here is from genome assembly GCA_026395095.1 of Candidatus Tayloriibacteriota bacterium. Classification (GTDB taxonomy): domain Bacteria; phylum Patescibacteriota; class Minisyncoccia; order Phycocordibacterales; family PALSA-1337; genus C7867-002. The sequence goes on along the minus strand of JAPLZI010000029.1, from coordinate 19,297 downwards.
CGGTTAAGCCGACAAGGACGCCGGTAGAGTACTGCTGGATGTTCAGCTCTTCATTGCCGCTTTGGTTGCTCGAGAAAAATCCACTGCTCGACATGATCACCTATCTCGACGCTGATCTTTATTTTTACGCTTCACTCGAGCCCATATATGAAGAGTTCGGGCATTCTTCGATCATGATCATACCGCACGGGTTTCCAGAAAATAATAAATGGCAGGAAAAAACAAGGGGTATATACAACGTTGGTATGACTATATTCCGCAATGACGTGAATGGACTCGCGGCTTTGCGTTGGTGGAAGGACCGCGTGATCGAATGGTGCTTCGACCGTTATGAAAATGGCAAATTCGGAGACCAGCTGTATCTCAATGACTGGACGACAAGGTTCAATGGCGTCCACGTGCTAAAAAATCCCGGCGCGAATGTGGCATCTTGGAACATTGAGGCATTCAGATGTTCGCAAGCACGGCTTATTTTCTATCATTTCCATGGATTGAAGATATACCGCTCATCAAACGGCAAGATTCGAGCATATCCATCTACAGTTCATGATTGTCTTATATATAAGCCATATTTACAGGTTATGGAAGGGGCTTACCAAAGCATATCAGTGCCTCAGCCGGGCTGGTCATTCGGCCTAGCCAAAAAACTTGATATATTCAGGATAATCAAGCAATATATAGGTCTATGAAAGGCGTCATACTAGCCGGAGGTCAAGCGACAAGACTCTATCCCCTGACACTTGTCACAAATAAGCACTTATTGCCCGTGTATCATAAACCGGTCATCTATTACGCTATTGAAAAGTTGGTATCAGCCGGCATCGACAGAATCATGATTGTCACTTCACCCCATCACCTGGGCGGATTCGTCAACCTGCTAGGTTCAGGACAAAATTTCAAATCAAAGAAAAACGGCAAACAGATACAAATCGTTTACGGCATACAAAATGTTCCATCCGGATTGGCTGACGGTCTTTATATTGCCAAGGATTATATAGGCAAGGACAACTGTATCCTACATCTCGGCGACAACATCCTCGAGGATGACATATCGAAACACGTCAAAACATTCAAAAAAGGAGCGTTGGTATTCCTGAAAGAGGTCAGTGATCCTGAACGGTTCGGAGTAGCAAGTGTGGATAAAAATGGCAAAGTAACGGAGATAGTCGAGAAACCTCTAAAACCAAAAACAAATTTGGCCGTTACGGGGCTGTACATATACGACAACAGCGTATTCAAAAAGATGCTCGGCCAAAAGGCATCGAAGCGCGGCGAGTTCGAGATAACATTCGTCAACAACAGATACATAAAGGAGCAGACGCTCCGATCAGTCCTCCTGAAAAATGCATGGTTCGATGTCGGCACTTTCGATAGTCTGCTTGCGGCGGGAGAATACATGAAGCAAAAAATGAAAAGGCCATTCGCTAAAAAACCGGGAGTAATAGGGCTTCAGACCTTTGATGATTCGAGAGACGGGTGTCTGTATATTGGCGAAGCCACGAAGAATGTGCCTTTTGAAATCAAACGGTTCTATTGCATAAATAATCTCCCCGGTAAAACAGCGGTCCGCGGTAAACACGCTCACAAAAAGCTCCATCAATATATTTTTTGCATGAACGGATCGTTTACATTGGAACTTGACAATGGCACAAATAAGAAACGTGTGGTCATGGACGATCCAGCTCATGGTATAAGCCTCGGTCCGCTTATATGGCATACAATGAGCGACTTCTCAAAAGACTGTGTCATACTGGTCGTAGCCGACGATTATTATGACGAGTCAGATTATATAAGGAACTATGAAGATTTTATTCAACAAATTAAATCCACAAAGCACTAAGGAGTCTGGTGCAATTCGAGCAGCCATGCAGAGGGTTCTGAAATCCGGCTATTATATTCTTGGACCTGAGGTTAAAAGATTTGAAGGTGTTTTCTCCAAATATGTCGGGACAAAGCATGCTATCGGTGTGGCAAACGGCTTGGAGGCTTTGCAAATCTCACTTATGGCCTTGGAAATCGGTCCAGGGGATGAAGTGATCACGACTTCCTTGTCGGCCGTAGCTACAGCTCTTGCGATCGAGGCCGTCGGCGCAAAAGCTGTTTTTGTAGATATTGATTCTTTTTATCATATAGATGCGACAAAGATTGAGGCGGCCATTACACCAAAGACGAAGGTGATTATTCCGGTCCATCTCTACGGCCAATCAGCAGACATAAATAAGATTATAGATATATCAAAGAAGCGTGGCCTCAACATCATTGAGGATTGTGCGCAATCCGTTGGCACTACATTCGGCAGTAAAAAAACCGGCTCATTCGGTACATTCGGCTGTTTCAGCTTCTACCCGACGAAAAATCTTGGAGCAATCGGTGACGGTGGTCTCATAACTACAGATGATGATTTTTTGGCGGAAAAATGCCGTATGATGCGAAATTACGGCCAAAAGGACCGCTATGTGCATAGCATATGCGGCATTAACAGCCGCCTTGATGAACTACAGGCGGCAATACTCTCTGAAAAGATGAAACACCTAGATCAGAATAATAACCGGCGGATGGAAATTTCAGCCTCATATAAAAAGGGTCTGGTTGGAATCGGTGATATAAAGTTGCCGGAGACAAGGGAACATTCCAATCACACCTGCCACCTTTTTGTAATCAAAACTGATAAGCGCGATGCCTTACAGGGTTTTCTAAGCGAAAAAGGGGTAGAAACTCTTATACACTATCCCCTGCCGATATATCGACAACCGTGTTTTAAGAAATATAACTCCATTCGATTGCCAAATGTCGAAAACACAACGAGTAAAATACTGTCATTACCAATGCACCCATATCTTACTGGCGAAGAAATCGCTCAGGTTTGCATATCAATTAAATCATTCTATGAAAAACAGTAAAAAAATACTTGTCACAGGAG
>JAPLZI010000029.1:6975-16364 GCA_026395095.1 Candidatus Tayloriibacteriota bacterium | reverse complement strand
GGTTTTATCGGTAGCTGCTTCGTGGACATGGCCTTGAAGAGGAGTTATAAGGTCGTGAATGTGGACAAAGTGACATACGCGGCCAGAAAGGATTTAGATTTTGACACGCGTCCTGGCTATATGCTGATAAAAAAGGATATTTGCGACCTTACGAGTCTGCCGGATAAGGTAGAATGCGTCGTAAATTTTGCCGCAGAGTCTCATGTGGATAACTCGATCCGCGGCAGTTCTAAATTCATGCAAAGTAATACTCACGGTGTTTATAATCTTTTGGAGCTAGTTCGAAGGATGGAACCGGCCAAGCGTCCCCTGTTCATACAAATCTCGACTGATGAAGTCTATGGGGACATCATTCATGGATCATTTAGGGAAACCGATCCCTTAAAACCTTCTAATCCCTATTCGGCCACAAAAGCTGCTGCTGAAGAACTCGTTATGGGCTGGGGACGGACACACGGTATCAGGTATAAGATAACACGCAGTAGCAATAACTATGGACCCGGCCAAAGCAACGAGAAGTTTATCCCGAATATTATTATGCACGCGAATAGAGGCGAGAAGGCGAGGGTCTACGGCAAAGGACTGAACAGCAGGGAGTGGACATATGCCGCGGATAATTGTGCCGCTATATTCCTGGTCATGGAAAAAGGCAAGGACAATGAAATCTACAACATTTCCTCGAGCGAGGAGTTAACTAACTTAGAGGTTGTGAAGAAGGTGCTCAAGGCCGTCGGTAAACCAACTGACTTCTTCGAATTTGTAGCCGATCGTCCCGGGCACGACGTCAGATATTCCGTCAATTCGACAAAAATAGCATCACTCGGCTGGAAGCCATCTATAATCTTGGATATGTATCTAGCGTCCTTATAATATCACCCGCTAATTTACTAGCGGTTAGTTTATTTTCGAAAAGTTTTCTACCGTTATTGCCGATGGTTGAGACTAATTCGGGACTGTTCTTTAATCTAAGAATCTTTGCGGCTAGGTCCTCGGGGTCACCGCAATCGACCATAAGGCAATCCTTACCATCAGTAAGCAATTCCGCAACACCACCTGCTCTACCAGTCACATACGGCAGTCCCATGACCAACGACTCAAAGGCTTTGTGTGGAATGGTCCTTTCAAGTCTCTCATGCTTTTCGAACTGACCGAGAGATATATGGCATTCACGCATCCTGTCAGCCAACTCCTTCAGAGGTAAATTATTAGATAACCATTCAACATTAGAAAGATCCGCAGTTTGGATAAGCGTCCTAATTTCATCTTCGATGTGACCATTCCCTATTATCAAAAAATTTACACCTTTACCTTGGAGAAGCTTGGACGTCTGCAGAATATATTTAACACCGGCTTCGGGCAGGAATTTGCCGCGGAATACAGCAGTAAAAACATCGTGTTTTTCTTTATAAAGTATTCACACTGAGCATTCGTCTCAACCATAATAATGTCGGCAGTCTTAACCGCCGCATGGTCGATAAACCTAACCCATACGCGCATGAATGGATTGCAAACATATTTACCGCGAGATATTACCTCCCCTTCATAAAGTGTGCACAGCGCATCGAAGATAACCGGTTTTTTTGAAAGCATCTTAGCAAATGGTACAACTAGGTGTCCTGGGTAACCGACAACCAGAACATCATAGCCGCCCGCTTTTATGACAGCTATGTGCCTGCGCCAAAGCCGCCAAAATTTTATCAATCCACTCGAATTGTCGTGGCACTCTATAACCTCGTGTCCATTCTGGCGCAAACCGGAAATATAGACTTTGTTACGGCCAAACTCAGGGTTATATATGCCAAAATAGCAGATTTTCATGGCAATTTTGAGACAATTTTCATAAACCTTTCCGCAACCGATACTGGACTGTAATTACTTAACACCCATTCTCGACCAGACCTTGCAATTTCCGGAAATTTATGCAAATTATTTTTTATGGCGATTATCGAGCCGTCGATGTCATCGAGATCAATGCCGACATAGTGCTTCCAGTTTTCAGGCATTACCGGTAGAACCGCGCCGTATTTGGCTAGATCGATGTGAATAGTTACACATCCAGCTACTAGAGATTCCCAAAACCTCCAGCTATCAAATTGGGTGACAGTACTAGTTTTCAGATTAAATCTTTTAATAAAACTGTTAATTTTCCTCAATAAAACACTGGAAGCAGAACGCGGGTAGAATGAAGAAAAATACCCTCCAAAGGCCAACGAAACTTTGTTTTCCTTCAACTTCTTGAAATAGTTTGGGTAGTGCCGTTTACCTGTCTGTTCCCAGAGCATTTTGGAATATTGGTCAGTTGCTAAATCAGGTTGACCATCTTTTTGGAAATCAACCGGAAACAGTTGCTCGAAACGCGGCAAAAAAAATTTATTCACATACTCTCTAACAGAATGTTGCATGCGGAAATTGCACAGAGCACCGCCAGGCCTGTCGTTGTACTCGACATACTCACCGAGTGCTCCTACCACACGCTCGGAAAAGCCAAATTGCCATGGAAGCATATTTTTGGGATAAATATGTTTTCTGTCATAGTGCGTCCGTAAAATAACATCAAAATTTCTAAAAAGAGGCGCCATCGAATGAGTGTACAGCCCATCATCATCGTCAATATACACCGTGACATATTTTCTATTCTCGTGGAACAAATCCTTTGGCAAGGCGTTCTGATAATGCATCCAGTCCGCATTGACTACTACAACATCGCAATCATCAGCTGTCACATCGGCATCATGTGTAAATAAACAATCCAGAGCATCAGGTGAAAGCCGCCAGTAATTTTTATCTGAATAGTATGAAATACCTAATTTTCGTAACCCCTCGGCAATCACTATTATTGAATGCTGGAATGCTGCACATTCGGGAGTGCCCTGTCTCTGACAGAAAAAGAATATTTTCTTGTCACTATTAGGATGGTTTAGCATGTATAGACAAGATTAACCTAAAACGGCAAATTCACAAAATTTAGTATAAAAGAATCCATATAAAAGCTCGTCAAGATATATACAGCAAGAATGGGCAGGAACAGGTACCACCTACGCTCTAACCTCATGAACAAATGCGAAGCGAATATCACCATGACGTTGGGTTATGGCCGGCCAGAACAAAACAGGCAACATGGAAAGGAGGAGACATATGACGAAAACCAGTGTATTATTTTCCGGCGCGTCGAAAATTTTTCTTGAATTAAACCATTTCTTCCCAAAATAAAACACACCGATAAGCGCTAACAAACCGAGTAAATTTAGGAGTGAGCCGAGAGTCTTGATATATTCTACAATTCGAGAAGTATAAACATAATGTCCTTGGTTATATGCCAGCCAATCAATATAGGTGAAATGATATTTTAAGTATATGATTCCGTGAAGGATAGCAGTGGGAACAGCAACAATGAGAACTGGTCGCCAGATTTTCCTCAAAAAATCCGTCGGCTTTTGACAATTTTCGTAAATAAGATATAAACCTATGAGAAATGCGCCTAGAAACGCATATTCCTTAAATAGTCCACCTATACCAACGGCGACTGCCGCCCATAAAAGATTTTTCTGCCGACCAGACTGCGCGTACATAAGAACGCCTAAGGCGGCTAGAATATAAAACATCCATCCGCCGACGTCCATAAAATAGCCCAACCCAAATGTCACCATTGCATAATTTCCAGCCAGAAATAGTGCCGATAACAATGCAACTCGTTCGCTCTTGTGGATACGCCGAACCAATTCATAACCAAAAATAACAGTGCAAATGTAGAAAAAAACATTCAGGAATGTCCAGGCGTTCTCATAACTATCAAAAAATTTAGAAAGACCTATTATTGTCCAAAGCCCTCCGGCTGTAGTAATAAATCTGTAGGCCAGCGAACCAGCTGATGCGGCAGTGCCAGTGTCTAAGGCCACCATGGATCTGAGGTACGAAACAGCGTCTCCTTGCGATATGGTTTCAGGTCTGAATATTGATACTGATACGGCCGCAATAATAACCGTACAAACCAGACAGACGAAAAATATTAGATTCCTAAATGGCCCGTAGATCCGTTTTCTAAAAAGCAGTATATTTTTAAACATTTTAAAGGAATCCGAAAAAACCGAAATTTTGGATTCCCTGCTGTCGTTCCAAATGATATCCATGGGCAAAATAGAGAGTTTATGCTTTATAAACAATGCGATGACCTCTGTGTCAAAGGAAAACCCATCTTCATACCATTCTGGTTCAATCTCCTTAAAAGCCTCAACCGTCATTGCCTTGAATCCGCATTGATGGTCATCAAGACCACTCTTTAGAAACAGGCGAACCAGAAAGTTATAGAAACGGGACATTAATTCACGATAAAAACGCCGTTTGGTAATGATCGAATCCTTACCCAGCCGATTTCCAACTGTCATGTCATAACCTTTCCTAGCAACTCCATCTATGAGTGACGGAAAGAAACTTAGGTCCGAAGCAAGATCTATATCCATAAAAGTCAGAATATTTCCTTCGCCCTGCGACCATGCTGTTTTGACAGCGTGACCCTTGCCTTTTTTCTTTAGGTTTAAAACGCGCACCTCTGGATACTTTTTAGAAAGCTCAGCAGCGATGATAGCCGATCGGTCAGTACTGGCATTATTGGCTAGAGTGATAATATATCTATAGGAAAATTTGTCTTTCAGATGCTGCACTAGAGTTTCCACTGATCTAGCCAAAACCCTCTCCTCGTTATACAAGGGTATTACTATGTGCACTAGCGGGTCGTTTTTCATATTCAGGTGATTTCTTATGTGCCCTTTATCTTGCGCAAGATAGTATATTTATAAACATCTTTTTCAGAAATGTACAGTGGAAATTGTTTATGCCAGGCAGCGGCCTTCATAACAATAAGGTCGGGTAAGCCCTTGTCTATTGCGACCAATTCCTTTCCTCCTATGTCCCCGCCAGCCGGTTGGAGATATTGGTAATAGTTAGACGATTTGTCGAACAACGCCACCTCCGGAGTATCATAGAAAAAGACTGATGTAGACATCGGCAATGCGCTGAAATACTCCTCCCAAAATGCAGTTTTGTGGGTACCATATGCCTGAGCTACCCAAGAATGGAACAATGTCTGATAGGCACCGAGAATGACAAGTACAGTTATAACAGTCGGTACTGCCAACTTCATTATCTTCATGATGGCTGGTCTGGATAGCACTTTTAACTCAGAGATCTTTTGGATTACGACCACTAGCGCATTTGGCAGGAATATTAGAGAGACTACCTGCGCCTCGAATAGATATCTATACCAACCTGCTGTACGAGTAAACGCCGCTATAATCAGCAGAGTGAATGTGAGCGCGATCACTTCTTCTGGCCTTATCTGTTTCTTTTCCTTTACCCTTACCCAAACTGCCGCAATCCATATCAAAGTGACGATAGAAAGGTAGAGTGTGCTGACATCGCTAAAAAGACTGATGATGTTCTTCAACATTGTGTTTGTGATATCAACCACATCTGAAGGATTTGCATAATATGCCAGAATAGAATGAAAGGTAGCACCAGGCCCGAATTGAACCATAAACCATACAAGTATCGGAATAATTCCAGCCACAACTCCCATGACAACATCGGACAAGCACAGATTGCGCCGTCTAATAACAACGAATAACCCGACCGCAATAGCGGGAATAAGAACCAAAAAAATCGGTTTTGTAACTACACATAAGCCGGCAAATACCCCTGCCATTATCATCCAAAACTTTCTCCTTGTATCCGCGGATAGTGCAAGGTTGAAACAAAGAAAGAAAACCACCATGTATAGCAACCCTGGAACTTCTCCCAGAATACTCTTGCCATTTCCATAAATAGTAGGCAAGGTCGACAGCAAGGCCAGCGTGCCAACTGCCATAGTTGGGCCAAAAAGTTTTTTAGCGAAAATATAACTAGCAAACAGAAAGCCCATGATCATGATGACCATAAGAGATCTTCCGGCAAGGATATCTACACCAAATATTTTGAACCACAACGCCAACGGATATATGAGTGGGTAGCCGACAGTCAAACGAGGAATCTTTTCGATGGTATCGGGAGCAAATTGCATTCCGGCGATTCCATGATCAGCCAGATTAGCAGCGGTCTGAAAATAAAAACCCTCGTCATACCAGACACCAGGAGCTTCTGTTAGCTGATAACATGAAAAAAATAACGCTACTCCAAAGAATACGACGGTAAGCCATTTTTTTGATTTTAGTATCATCTTAGTATATTCTTACACTCACCATATTAACACAATGACCATGCTCCTAAAAAAGATCATCGGCGTCCTGCCACCATCAATCTCTTCATGGGGATATACACGCCTGTGCCGCATCTGGCCATTCAAGCAGATCGCCGATTCAGCCATAAAATCATCTATACCTGAACGAATAAATATTACTGAAGGGATTTTAATCCTTAACCCCACCGACCTTGGGGTATCCGGACAGCTTGCACTGGGAGTATACGAACGCTTTGAAACCAAACTTTTCCGCAGAGCGGTAAAAGCCGGCATGAATGTCCTGGACATCGGAGCGAATATCGGCTACTACACCGTGATTGCCAGCCGGCTTACCGGATCGAGTGGCCAGGTTTTTGCATTTGAACCAGAACCAGTGAACCAGGAATTCCTAAAAAAGAACATCGCAATAAACTCGCTCAAGAACGTCACCCCGGTTGCAATGGCCCTATCCAATACTGTCGGCAAACACAAGCTATACCTAACAGAAGACAACAAGGGTACCCACGCTTTGGCAGACAATCGTTCAACTGGAAAGTATATCCTCGTGGACACAAATACCTTGGATGCTTTCTTGGACAAACATGGATCGCCAAGGATAGACATCATGAAGGTTGATATCGAGGGGGCCGAGGCGCTGGCACTAGACGGTATGTATCAGACACTGTCGGGAAACCCAAACATAATGCTTTTTGTCGAGATACATCCAAGAGCAATAGCTAGATTCGGCAGATCTGCAGAAGAACTATTGGGAAAACTCTTTGGATTAGGCTTTGAACTATTCATCCTGGATGAGGACAAGGATATTATCCTGCCATTACCAAAGACTGATCATCTATTATTTCTTAAAAGCTTCCCGAGGAATCGAGACGCCGGCAAAAATATAATCGCTGTTCGAAACAAGGATTTTGTAAAGCCCTTTATGCCAGCTACCAATAAGACAAACAAATTGCGTTCATTGTATTGGAAAATAAAAAGAAACTTGATCAAATTATTTACTGGAGCGCGCAAGGAAAAGCTTTTTGATTGGACTTTGACATCCATCACACGAACCGAGATTATAAATCAGCTTTGTAGTAAGAATAATTACAGGAATTATCTAGAAATAGGCTGTCAGGGCGACAAGAATTTTAACGCAATTTCAATCAATAAAAAGGCCGGCGTTGATCCTGTTTCTGGTGGAACACACCGCATGACGAGTGACGGTTTTTTCGAAGTAAATAAGGACAGATTTGATCTGGTCTTTATAGATGGCCTGCACACATACGAACAGGTGCGAAAAGACGTCTACAATTCGCTGAAATATATGGCTATCGGCGGTACTCTCGTCCTACACGACATGCTCCCGTCGAGCTGGGAGCTAGAGCATGTACCTAGACTCAACCAATCATGGAACGGCACTGTCTGGAAAATAGCCTACGAACTACGGGAGACATTCGGAAACAAATTCGGCATTATCATGGCCGATCAAGGCGTAGGCATCGTTTTTAAAGATTCAGACAAGAATATACTACCTCTAGCCGAATCAAAATCAGGCCAGATCAACAAAAAAACTTTTACTAACTTTAAATCTGATCACAAAGGATTCAACCTTATCAAACCAGAGAATATGCAAGCGTTTATAAACGACCGAAAGTACAGTGGAACTAAATTAAACTAAGACTGAAATACATTTACGATAATATCTCGAAACGCCTTGCCTATATGCGGCGGAGTGTATCTCAACACAGTCTCATAACCATTGCCTGATAGATCAGCTCGCAATTTTTCATTACCAATGAGGGTCAAAATGCCATTTGCTATGGACTGTGCATCATTCTTGACCAGAAGTAGATCCTTGTCAGTGAATATCTCCCTAACAGCTCTAGTGTCCATACTTATGACTGCCCTTTTTGCTGCCAAGCCCTCATATAATTTATTTGGTATCACTCTCTGGGTTTTATCATTATCACCGAATATTCCAAGTACGATATCAGCTTCAGTCAGATAATCACTGAGCCGGCCGAAGGGCACGCTATCTATAAATTCGACATTTTTAAGATCATATTCCTCCGCAAGCTTTTTTGCTTTTGGTAAATCGCGGCCATGGCCAATAAGACGAAAACGAATATGAGAATCAGCAACAAGCAAACGAGCAGCTTCAATTATCCTACACGTACCCTGCAAAGGTATGAAATACCCGTGAAAATGAATCAACGTATAATCTTTTTTTACAATTGGACCCGGATGAATCTGCCCATCATCAACGCCCACATAAACCGTGCCAAACTTTTTATTCTTCATTCCCCACCATTTTCGCCAATATTTAGCATGAGTATTTGTGTCCGTTATCACCAAATCCGAAAAGATGACCCCGAGCCAGTCGAATATGAGCATCTTCACGGCGCGCGGATCAAAGCGAGAATACTTCCTTCGGTCGTTCACAACCGAGTCGAAATTCGAATAAAAGGCGTCAACAATAACCGGCCTCTTTGAGATAAACTTGGCCATGATCGCTGGCACCGAAGACGGATACACCGCATATACATAATCATAGTCATTATCAAGCATTCTGAGCTTCCGCCATAATTTCCTGTACCTTTTTGGGTCACGCCAATCTTCGCGGCATTCTATAACCTCAACCCTATTCTGACGTAGACCGGATAGTAAAATCTCATTCCTGGAATAGGCCGGGTCATAAATACCGAAAAAACAGATTTTCATTAGAATTAATATAACACAAAAAACCTTATCCTTTTTTGGACCGTCGACAGCCAAACTTGATAATAGCCCAAACCGCAGGCAGGCCGTCACGCCATTTCATTTTCTTACCATCGCGAGCCGTGCGCGGCTCGTAAGATATCGGAACTTCAACTATATTAAAACCACAGATAGCGGCGGCCGCGGTTATCTCCGGTTCTATGTCGAACCTCTCTGACTTCAGTCTAGGCGCGATCATATTCGCGGCATTCCGTGTAAACACATTGTGACATGTCTCCATGTCAGTCAAATCTTGGCCGTTAAAGACGTTGGAAATCGCCGTAAGGATCCTATTGGCAAAATAATTCACCGAAAACATCTCGCTTTGTTTTTTGCCCAGATAGCGAGAGCCGTAGACGATCTCAGCACGACCCCCCAGTATCGGCCCAAGAAGTTTCGAATATTCATTCGGATCATACTCTAG
>JAPLZI010000029.1:0-6969 GCA_026395095.1 Candidatus Tayloriibacteriota bacterium | reverse complement strand
ACTGCAAAGTCCATCACGCTTGACCCTGGCCGATTCTTTGTAACAAACTCCATTCCAGTCCTAATTGCCTTCCCCTTGCCGTAATTCTTGTCATGCTTGAGCACCCGTAGAGAATACTGTTTTTGCAGTCTCTCTAGTATCGCGTTCGTACCGTCCGTAGAAAAATCATCTATGACGACCATTTCCATCGTAATTCCAATTGGGAGCTGCACTCTGGCTATACGGCCGATTATATCCTCGATCGTCCGCGATTCATTGTAGGCCGGCACAATAACACACAATTTTCTTATAGATGGCACCATAGCATTTTGAGCCGGTATTTTATCATATTTATGTAATAAACACGGCATATGTAAGCCCAAAAGCTTTCCTTATTCCTAGTCGTCCTAACTTCATGACCTTCATTCTTGAGAAACCTCCGGGCCTCGTATAGCCATGCAGCCTTACTTATACCATGAACATAAGGAATAGCCGCTAGGCCCTTTTTTGTGCAAAGAAATGTTTCCTTTACCTTATAGCTGTTCTTGCTTCCTTCAATTTCAAATTCTCCTGGATTCAATCCAGAGATTAGAAAACGTTCGAACACGCTTCTTTTCCAAAGTCCCGCTTGCAACGATACATTGTATGCGTCTCTTTTTGAAAGCGTTCCGAGAGTCCTATCACCGGAATAAGGTAGCTTTGGCGGCGGCACCGGACATAGCCTAATATAACCTACGTCCGATCGGCGGATAAGTTCTATGAGACCAGCTATCCTGGCAGTGTCGATTTTTTCGGAGAAAAAATAATCCGTATGAAGCAAGATGAAGTAGCTTGCATCTACCTCAGCAAGAGCCTTTCTTATTCTATCAGCCCATTGTTTGCCCCATGACCCATTCGGGTCATCCGACACCACCAGAGGAAGTATGCGCGGATCAGGGTAGGTTTTCTTTTCCGTGAATAGATACACCGGATAAGGGCAATCTGGCCAATACTTGAAAAATAGGCTGAAAAAAGCGTCCCACGTCTCCGAATAAGAATCCCGAGCGGCGATTATTATAATAGTGTCTGATTTCATGTTCCGACTACTATATCATCATCCTGAGAAAGACTAAATATACCGCTTAACTATGCCACGAATTTGTTGTAATATTGCTTAATGATAAAAATGACGGATAAGGTTCTGATCACTGGTTGCGGTGGGATGCTCGGCGAAGGTGTCTACCAACGATTCAAGGAGCGTTGCAAGGTTTTTGCAACAGACAGAGATGTTAACGAACCCTGGTTGGAATATCTGGATGTATCATCAAAAGACCAAGTGGATGAATACCTGCAAAAAGTTATTCCAGATTATATTATTCATTTGGCCGCATTTACCGACATGGAATATTGCGAGAAAAATCCGGAGGAAACCTATGCTACAAATGAAGGCGGAGTGAAGAATTTCCTGCCATATGTACGGAGCAAGAACATCCCTTTCGTGTACATTTCAACCGCCGGTATCTTTGACGGCAAAAAGGACGCCTACCACGAAGAAGACGTCCCAAACCCGCTTAGCGTTTACGGCAAATCTAAATATGCCGGCGAACTGGCTGCAAGATCAGCACCAAGCTCGATAGTCATTCGCGCTGGCTGGATGATGGGAGGCGGCCCTATTAAGGATAAGAAATTTATTAACAAGATCATAAAACAGCTCCAGAAAGGTGTTAAGGAGCTATCTGTAGTTGACGACAAACTCGGAACTCCTTGTTACACATATGATCTGGCACGTATCATCGAACATCTCTTGGACAAGCGTTCGTTCGGCATATACCACGGTGCCTGCAGCGGAGCAGGAAGTAGACTCGACATAGCCAGATTCATGATCTCCAAGCTCGCGACTCTGATTTTTTCAAGAACGACTACTATGCCCCACGGCCTAGGTCCGAAAAATTGCTCAATACAAAGATACCTCACCTCATACGCGACTGGCAGGTTTGCCTGGAAGAATATCTCAACAAATTCGACTGGAAGGTCCGATCATAATACAGTCCTCATGAAATCAATAGCGATAATCCTACCCGACAATAGCATGGACTATTTGGCCAACACGATCTTGGATGGATTTCGGGCTATTGAGAATAGTGGAGAATACGAAATCCGGATCACTTCGAGATTCATCGCATTTTCCGATTACTCCGACTGGAAATTAGATGACGCAGCCTTTATAGAATACGCCAAAAAATCTGACCTCATAATATTCATTCATGCTAAATACACAACAAAGACGCTGGTTGAAAAGATCGGCATGTGGGACAAGACGATTTGTGTAGACGGCAATGAGGTCGGAAAAAATAACCGGTACGATCCAGCGATTCGAAAAGGGCTGGCCGATGGCACATATCAGGGATTAGGGGCCATACAATTTGATCTGTTGAAAAAATGCCGATGCTATTTCAGGCGTGAAAAACCGTATGTGAATGGTATCATCCCATTTCCTTTCGGCATAGAGCGCAGCTTCGTGAAGTATACACATGGCAAGAATAAAGATATCGATTTTACCTGTATATTCGGCCAAGACGAATGGCCGCCCCTGCGCAGGCACGCCACAGAACTGCTGGAAAAATTCTGCGCTAAGAATGGTTTTAGTTGCAGAACATCGAAGACAACCTCATTACTAAGCCGCAATGTCAGAGATGTCAAAGTGCAAGATAAATTCCGCGAAATACTCGCTCGATCGAAGGTTGGCATATCTATTGGTGGTGGCGGATACGATACTTTGCGTTTTTGGGAGACTCTGGCAAATAACTGCGTTTTGCTCACAGAAACGATAGACATATACGAACCTGGTAGCGACGCTCTAAAGTTCAAAAGGATTTTTGAGTTTAAGGACCTTTCAGAATTTGAACGGCAGCTCGAGGCACTCGGCAGTATTATCAAGACCGGACATATCGACGACTATTTAGGTATCGATGAATACAACGCAATATTGAAAAAACACTCTTCGGAAGAGCGTGTCAGAAGTTTAATCGAGGCTTCAAACTTGTAAGTGAGGTATCTCTATTCTTATAAAAACTTCAGCTTCCCCGCCGCAAACACAGTCATCCGTAGGAGCAACCATCCATGTTTCCAACGGCTTATATTCGTCGTTCCGTAAATACGCTGCTTATAGTGAATAGGCAGATCGACGATCTTCAGATTGAGCTTGGCCGCTCCGAACAATAGATCAAAGTCGCCGAATGGATCAAAATCGCCAAAAAACTTGCGGCCGTGTTTTATTTTTTCATAATCCGAACGCCAAAGAACTTTTGTACCGCAAAGGGTATCCTTGAGCGGCTGTCCAAGAATCCACGTAAAGGCTAAGCTAAAGAATTTATTACCAAAGAAATTCAAGACACGCATCGAATCTTTCTCTAACGGATAAACCAGACGAGAGCCGTTGATAAAGTCGCCTTTATTAGTGACGATCGCTTCATAGAATTTACGCACCTCATCAATTGGCACCGTCATATCAGCATCATATATCGCCAGAATATCGCCAGTCGCCATTTCAAAACCTTTTCGCACTGCATCACCTTTGCCTTTGCCATCTTGCTTCGCACACAAAATCCGACGCTTCTTGTCACCATCAAGAAGTCCAACAACACGCTCAATCTCCTCGTAAGTATTGTCGGTCGAATTCCCTTCTAAAAATATTATCTCTGTGTATTTACCAAGCACCGGTAATCCGGTGGAAATCTTTTCTATCGTACCAGCCTCATTCCTAGCCGGAACAATGATCGAGATCGAGGGCATGTTTGATTTTGCCTGCAATACTCTCGGTTCAGGTTTTCGAAGCACGACATAATGGAAAAAACCGAGCTTAGAAAATGGCCAGATAGCAGCAATGAATGTATTCAGAATTTCTGCAATTCCTGGAATATATACCGGCAATATCATTTTTGAACCGGACTTCACTGTTTCAAGACCGGCCAAATATGAGAAATTTTTGAGGTCCTGAAGCGAAAGCCAATTTTGCTCTATCGGTCCTGTGCGTAATCCTAAATGCGAGGCTAGCCGCAAGGCCGGCTCCCAGAGAGCGCTATATTGAGTTATTATAACCCTCCCATCGGCGGGGAGCTCCGCCTTCAAATTTTCCAAAAATGCCTGAATATCCTCAACATAGCCCAACTTATCCGAAATCACCCGGCATTTTGATTCTTCGCCAGCAGGCGTGAGAAAGGCAGTAAAATCTGACAAATATTTGTAATAATAGCGCTTTATCATAGTGTTTTTACGATCGTACGGGCACGCGAACAATCATACACCTTCCCAGAAATATTTCCCGAAACCGACTGGAACAGGACATCACATCTGGCAAAGAATCTATAATACAGTCCCCCCGAATAAAGTCTCGGCATATCAACGACGAGATAGTCACCGTCGAATTCAGAGAATTTTTTTCGATAGCCTTCCTCGGACTCGGGCGTTGCATATATCCTTCCGGCATATTTACCCATGATCGATAGCGGACCGGCACCGATGTCGTTGAATGTCATAACTTTTTTTATATGATCAGATTCGGCTATAAATTTAACCGCCTCATTCAGCACTTTCGGTGCACTGCCGTTTATTCCACCGAAGAACAACTCTTGAGCAAAAATTATGTTGTAAGCAAGTCCTATAAGAATAAGTACAACCGTCGCTTCAAATCGCCATTGTTTTTTGATGATCGCTGTCACGGCCACAATGAGTGAAATAATATAAGAACAAGCAATAAAAAGAAAAGAAATATAAAAGCCCAGAGGACCAGAGCCGCCATTCAAAGGTGTGAGAACATTCCATTGACCGTGAAGAACTCGTCCAAACCATTCGGTTTTGGGATAGAGAGCTACGACTTGTTGTGGCAGGAAATTTAGCGCAACTAATAAAACAGTGATAACAACACCCACTCCAAGCGTTATACCATATATGGTATAACGCTCACGAGGTAGCGTGCCCTCCTTAAAAACATTGCCAAGAATTTCACTCAAAATAACCCCGACCATAACAGCCAACGGCACAATGGCAAACATCAAATATTTATCGAGCGCGCCTCTCGAGAAATCGAATAACACAAAATAAAATATTAGACCTAGAATAAGATACAACCCGAACACACGCGTTCTCTTAATCGTTTCCTTGGAAATCCATAACAATGGCACCAACAAGAGCGGCGACAAATAATAAACTGCCTTCACACCCTGCACTATGATTTGCGTCCAATTCCTGCCGACAGCGTCAGAAAATTGATTGGCATGTCCTATCATGAATGAAATACTGAACGCCGGATATATTGCCTGGATGAAATAGAGCAACGCCACATAGACAGCACCAAAAGCTACTAGGCTTCCGGCTACAATACCAACTTTTCTATAAATCTGATCATGTCTATTTACCCAAAGTCTATTTACCCAAAGATAGTCTAGAACTATCGCACCAATAACTAGGATAAAATTCAGCTTTATGAGCATTCCAACTAACAATGTGGCCACGAGCAAAATCAACCATTTCCTCCCAGGTAGCCGGTCATAGGCAAAAACAGCCAACAGAAAGAGTGCCGGTAGAATAGAACCGTCTACATCGAGCTGTAATGAGCCTAAAATGCCGTAAAAACACACCAAATAGGCCAAAACAGCCAAAACTGCAGCTTTGACATCTACACGCCTTTTAACCACCAAATAGAACAATACGACCGAAACTAGCGCAAATATAAGCGGGAAAAGACGCATATTGTCTGTCCCAAATAGCCTATTAGAAGCCACGAAAAACATCTGCATGAATGGTGGGTGAGCAAAAAAAGTCCCAGCACTTTCGATAGACATCGAAGCGGATACATTCTTCCATTCGTCCTGATGATATGGCATATGAATCCCTGGCAAACGCAGGACAAAAAACAGCGCGGCAGCGAGCGTGACGCCTATGATCACTTTATTCCTTACGCTCATGGATGTTGGCTTCATTTTATTTCATTAGTAATCTCCTCCGACAATCTAATCAAACTATGATGGTTGACTAGTGCGGCAATATTTTCAGCTTTTCTCTTCTTCTCAACTTCAGTCATAGCCATAAATAGCTTCAACTTTCCGGCTAGATCGGCTGCATCGTTGTAGGCAAATGAAAATGATGGATCGATCTTATCACGTAGATCGTCATTCGAAGCAAATACGAAGCAGCCGCATGCCATCGCTTCGAATATTGTCTTATCATACATTCCATTTGGGCTAAGGTTCACAAATATTTGGTGCGCGGAATAGACCCTTGGGGTATCAAGGTTCGGCACACCTGCAAGGAACCTCACATAGCTCAAAAGACCGGCAGTCCTGACCTGTTCACGCAACGAATCGGCATAAACTTGATCTGTTGGATTACCATAAATATCGGCTGAGAATGATACATTATCCTTTTTCAAAATCTCCAAAGCCGACACCAGTGTGTTGATATTCTTCGACGACGAAATACGCCCGAGCGACAGTATCGATCTCGGGACTCTCTTCGTGGTTGATTCCGGTTTAAAAAACTCTGTATCTACACCCACAGGCATAAATCGTGTCTTCTCGTATTTTGCGGTATAAGAATAGTGTGAGGTGCAAAATATCTTATTGCAGAAAACCGAGGCAATATCGGTCAGCATGCTGCCAGCATAATGATTGCGCCACATGTAAACTTTTTTTCCGAACAATCTCCAGAGCCAGCCGGCCGCCAAAATGTATTCCTGGTTCATATGCACCAAAACAGCATCATACCTATTGGCGTAGCGAATGGAAAAATAGAACAACAGAAAGACATACTTCGCCGTGCTCTTCCACTTCTCCTTGCCTAGCGACAGCACCGCAACATTGCCAGGAAGATCATAGTCACCTTTTTGGAGACAAACTACTGTTATAGTTTCAATTCGTTTTGAAAATTCCTCCAACCAACGGTGAACAAAGCCCAGTACGGGGTCTTTTCTATCTATTTTCTGCGTAATAACAAGTAATCTCATTCCGATTTTTT
>JAPLZI010000045.1 GCA_026395095.1 Candidatus Tayloriibacteriota bacterium | reverse complement strand
CGGGGGCACCATTTTTGACGATGGTGAATGATGTCAACGAAATCGCCGGGAAACTTGCCGCCGGGAGACCGATAAAAACGTCGGTGCCGACAGCCTGTACATTCACATTGAAGGTGGCCATGTATGCCACTGTCGGAACGGTGGCTGGTCCTGGTGTGATATTGGTCATTGTGATCGTCGGCGTTCCGACGCTGGTAACCATTGGTCCCTTGTTTATCACTGTCAGGCTATTGCCTTGAGCGGAACCACTAACGGAAACGGTCGCGTCGATCGAAGACAAGATCGTTTGCGTAGTGCCCGTTGATGCAGTGACTATTATATAACTGCTGACGCCAGTCACATCAACTTTAATCATGTAAGGAAGAGTGGTGTTAACCGGACTGGTTGCACCTGCTGTTCCGTTGGTGATGTTGGCGAACGTAGCCACACCGGCTGTGACTGAAGCCGAGGCAATCTGAGCGCTTCCCTGGAAGAGGTAGGCGGCTCCGACTGACCCTACTCCGCTCACGGCCATGTTGACCGTAACTGTGCGGAGGTGGAGGGTGTCTCCCGTCGCCTTCACATCGAAGACCAAGACCGGCATGCCGAGATACTGACCATAGGTCGTATCGGTGGCCACAAGCGTGGCGGCACCGGGCGACGCTGCGTTGAGGGAGATGCTCGCCTGGATTCTTGTCGCCGGTACAGGCGTGACGGAAGTTGTCGTCGGCACGGGCGCGACGACGACTGGTGTGACGGGTGCAACGACGACTGACGTGACGGGCACGACTGGGGTTGGGATTGTCTGGGCGATGATGACCGAAGCGCCGGCGATGAGGCCGAGCGCGAGACTGAGCATTCTATACGTTTTCATTGTTGAGTGCACATTGAAGTGCGTTCCTGGTTGACTATCGTTGTTGGTTGTCTGACGTTGAGTTATTTGGGGAGACTGACCTTGGCCCTGACTTGCAGGGTGGTGACGTTATCCGGCGTTTTTGGCACCGGCGGAATGTTCCGATTCGTATAAAGCACGGTGGCACAGATGGCCACTGCGACGATGACTAACAGGGTTGTCTTCATGGGAGGAATAGGATAGTCCAACGAAAAACGGCTTAATTCTGGGCGAAATGCCCTGAATTTCACACGAGTTTTCAATGAACTAAAAAAGCTCTTGTTGAGCTTCGTACGCCAATGATACTAGCACAAGCATACCCACTTGTCAAGTGCCTACCTCTAATCATTGACTTAAAAATATGGCTCTGCTACTATGCTCGCAAGCTCTTCTTGAGCTAATTTTCTTCTGTATATCTACCCAACATGTCAAGATCACTATCCAAAGGCCCGTTCATAGAGGAATCACTCCTCAAAAAAATCGCTGGCAAAAAGCCTGCGCAGACGGGTACTATAAAAACTTGGTCACGCCGTTCACAAATCTCGCCGGAAATGGTGGGATTTACTTTTGGAGTATATAACGGCCGACTCCATCTAGATGTATTGGTAACCGAGGATATGGTAGGACACCGCCTCGGTGAATTTTCGCCTACGCGCAAGTTCCTCCGCCACGGAGGTAAGATGCAAAAGGAGATAGAGATGAAGGCCAAGGAAGCTGAAGTCGCTTCTGCACAAGCCGCCAAGGCCGCCGCCGAAGCCGCACCAAAGAAATAATTTTATGATCACCGCTTCACTCCAAAACTATAGGATTTCTCCGCGCAAGGTGAGGCTGGTTGCCGATATGATCCGCGGCAAGAGCATCATTGTAGCCAAAAATATTTTAGATAATGTCAGCAAGAAGGCTCGACACCCTATTTCAGCGCTTATTGATTCTGCCGTTGCGAACGCTTCTCATAATCATAAGATAGATAAGGAGGGCCTCATGATAAAGGAGATTCGTGTCGATCAAGGTTATGTTCTTAAACGCTCAATACCTATGTCCCGCGGATCAGCCTTCCCGATGAAGAAGCGCACTAGCCACATCAGTTTGATTTTGGCACCAGCGCCGGTCAAGGCTAAAAAGGAGGTAAAGAAGGAGGTTAAAGTTAAAAAATAACATGTCTCACACCGTCCATCCATATTCACATAGGCTAGGAATCATTCGGGACTGGAAGAGTCGCTGGTTTTCTACGGACAAAAATTATCGCACGGCTCTCAAGGCCGATATCCTCATTCGTGAATTCTTGACGAAAGAACTTCGCGCTTTTTATTTAGGAGGCATTGAAACCGAGCGTACACGCAAGGCTCTACGCATCGTTGTGAAGACTTCACGTCCTGGCATGCTCATAGGCAAGGCAGGGGATGGTGTGATCAAGCTCCGCGAAAAAATTCTGAAAATCTTGCGGATAAATAAGATAGATCTCGGTGGACAGGAACTCAAGCTCGATATCGAGGAGATCAGAAGCCCAGAATCAAATGCCGCTATTGCCGCAATGATGGTTGCAGAAGCCTTAGAAAAGCGTTTGCCTTTCCGCCGCGTCATGAAGCAGATAATAGAAAAGATCATGGCGGTCAAGGAAGTAAAGGGTGTCCGCATATATCTAGGCGGCCGTTTGGGCGGTGCCGAGATCGCTCGTTCAGAAGAGATGAAGCGCGGCCGTGTTCCTTTGCAAACCCTCCGTGCCGATATTGATTTTGCCCGCGAAAAGGCCCATATGACATATGGTGATCTTGGTATTAAGGTTTGGATATACAAAGGTGAGATTTTCGCCAAGGATCAGAAGGATCATCAAATAAAATAACATGTTAGCCCCCAAAAAAGTAAAACATCGAAAGTGGTTCACAATGAGGCAACATCCTGACAAGGAGGCTTCGCACGCGGAAACTCGCGGGGTCAAGATCGCTTTCGGTTCATACGGACTAAAAGCTCTCGCTTATGCCCGTCTGACTTCCAACCAGATCGAAGCTGCCCGCAAAGTTGCCATGCACCATGCAGGGAAGACTGGCAAGATTTGGATCCGCATTTTTCCGGATCATCCTTTCACACAGAAGCCTGCGGAAGTAAAAATGGGAAAAGGTAAGGGTGACATTCAAGGATACATCGCTGAAGTAAAACCAGGCCGCATCATGTTCGAGATCGACGGCGTCGAACCGAAGGTCGCGGAGGAATGCATGCGCAAAGCTGGAACAAAACTGCCGGTTAAGACGAAGATAGTGAGCCGAATTTAAATATATGAAGACCAAAGACATCACAACCAAAACCCCCGCCGATCTGGCCAAATTGCTTTCTGAAAAGCGCGAGGCATTGCGCGTATTCCGTTTCGGCGCAGCCGGCGCAAAGACCAAGAATGTTCGCGAGGGAAGAGTGATAAGGAAAGACATCGCTCGGATAATGACTAGCTTAAACGCCAAAAAGGTATAAGATAGATTTTTATGGAAAAAACATCACCGAAAACCAATGAGACCAAGGCACGCCGACAGACTTTTGTCGGTAAGGTGGTTTCGACCAAGATGAAGGACACCACAGTTGTCATCGTAGAACGCTATGTCAAACATCAGAAATATGGCAAGTTCATGAAGAAACAGACCAAGATCATGGCCCATGATCCAGGCAATACGAAAAAGGAGGGCGAACAAGCCACTGTCGAGGCATGTGCACCGATTTCGAAACGCAAGGCATTTAAGGTCATCGCATAATACTGATCGAATTTTAATACCATGATACAACCACGTTCAATCGTAAATATTGCTGATAATTCCGGAGCCAAGATCGGACGCATTTTCAAGGTTCTCGGCGCCTCGAAGAAACGCTGGGCTGAGCTCGGTGAGATTGTCGTGTTGTCGGTCCAAAAGGCAGAGCCGAGAAAGGCTGTGAAAAAGAAGGATGTACTTCATGCCGTCGTAGTTCGACAAGTCAAGCCGACTCGCAGGAAGGATGGCTCGTATATTCGTTTTGATGAAAACGCGGTCGTTATTATCGAAAAGGGCAAGAAGGAGCCGATTGCCGGCCGTATATTCGGTCCGATTCCGCGCGAGATTCAGGAAGCAGGTTTCAAGACAATAGCTTCGAAAGCTTCAGAAATAGTTTAATACCATGCATATCAAAAAAGGAGATTTAGTCGTAATACTGTCGGGTGATGATAAAGGCAAAACAGCCAAGGTTGTTAGGGCCTTGCCTGCACTCGGAAAAGTTCTAGTCGAGGGAGTAAATATTGTTAAAAAGCATGAACGTGCGCGCCGAGAAGGGCAGAAAGGTCAAATGGTAGATCGCGCGATGCCGATATTTGCGTCGAAAGTCAGGCTTGCTGGTGATGAGACAAAGAAAGCTGAGGTTAAGAAGGAGGTTAAAAAGGCTGAAACTAAAGCTACAAAAAAATAAACTACTATCATGGCTTACAAAACATCATTTGAATTAAATAAGGATTCCTGGAAGGTACTTCAGGCTCCGCTCGGTCTTAAAAATCCGATGCAAGCACCTCAACTATCGAAGGTGGTTATTTCAAGCGGCTTCGGTTCTATCAAAGACAAAAAGAAGATTGATCTTATCGCTGATCGTTTGGCGAAGATTACTGGGCAGAAAGCAGCAGTACGTGTGACCAAGAAGGCCATTGCGACTTTCAAGACTCGTGAGGGCGATCCTATCGGCTATCAGGTCACTCTCCGCGGCAAGCGCATGAATGAATTCTTGGACCGTCTGATCCATATTGCTCTGCCTCGCACAAAGGACTTCCGTGGACTGTCTCGTTCGTCGGTAGATGCCATGGGTAATTACACTATTGGTATCAAAGAACACACTATCTTCCCGGAAACTTCTGACGAAGATCTAAAGGATGTTTTTGGAATGGCGATCACTATCGTCACGACTTCTAGCGACAAAAAGGCGACATTGGCTTTTCTCGAACATTTGGGATTGCCGCTAAAGAGGGAGGAAGTGGGTGGTAAGAAATAAGCTGGAGAGCAATTTGGATGATCTAGACGAATAAGTACGATGAGGTCCGCGAAATGCGGGCTTTTTTGGTGTCATGCGCGACTGGGTATATGCTTCTTACGACACTATACTAAAGTATAGTGTCGTGGGGTTTGAATGGCCGTAGGATGTTAGGCTTGAAGTTGGTGCAGCGGGTTTGGATGTATTACTAAAATTTGAAATTCGCGATGGTGTATCTTAATCGCTGACAAATAAAGTTGTGTTGTTTGCGTCGCGGCGAGATATCCATTTCCCACATTTTTCCTAGATGCGAAACTGACAAAATTTCCTCAAAAAATATGGCTCTAACTCGTGGCAAAAAATTCTACTTTCGCATGTAGGCAATTCTCCAAAATCGAGCAAAGCAAAAATGATAAAAATGAATAGTCTTAATTTTTTTAAGCGTAAGCTTGGGGGCCGTAAGGAATGTGTATTAACTCGACAGTTTTAAATAAAAAAACCGCTCGTGTGGGTGAGCGGAGTTTTGGTCGATGAGTGACGTCGTCGGCCGAGCGTTGCAGCTATGCTGCGTTAGGAGGGGACTTGTTGGCGTCCCCTCAGGGCGAAGTAAACGAGCAGGCCGAGGCCGATCGTGAGCAGGACATTGGTTGAGGGCTCAGGAACGGCGGCGAAGTTCAGTGGAATGTCGGAGTTAAACCGAAGGGAACCATAACTCCACATAGTTGCTTGCACCGAAGGTATCATATTGTCGTCCAGTTGGTAGAAATCGAATGCGGCAGATATAACGTTTCCACCTGTTCCAGTGACTAAGTCGAGAAGTTTGAAGGATCCCTTGAGTTGGTTATTTCCTCGACTATAAGCACTGAAGTCCATTCCGGCATTTGTTCCTGACTGAAATGGCCACCGGGTTGCCTGATATGTTTTGCCGATGACGAAATCTGATCCCAGTTCTGGACCAAAGCCGAGTGTTATTATGTCTACGAGAACATTATCGGCTCTCTTGCTAAGAATGAACCAGACATCCTTAGGATTGGACTCTGGATACGAATAATAGGCGGAGAAAGTCCAACCGTCTTGACCGGAGACAATGGTCTCAGTTTTACCTTGTCCGACATAACTCTGTGGGGAACTGGTGTAAAAGAGGCCGGTAAATTGTGCACTTGCCGTAACAGCGGTAAAAACCGCGAAGACTAGCGAGATGAACAGCGTTTTCATTGTCGATGATCCCTTCCAATTGGTTGTTGTTGATTTTTGAACCTAAATTTAACCTGAAATGAAATCTGAATCAGGCCACATTGTACTATTTTTGATGCTGATTGTCAATAGTGCATGTGTCTCAATCATCTGCTAATCTACCCATTACCTCCATATACCCTAGTGTTTCGAGAGTATTCCGAGGAAATAGTGATTGGAAGCCATCCCCGCGAGGGTACAGCTAACCAATCCCATTTGTTTTGAAAGAAGAGCAAGTCAGGCCGCATTTAATTCATGGCAAAAACATCAGTAGTAGTCAGGTCGAAAAGAAAGCCGAAATTCGCATCGCGCGTTGCGCGGTTATATGCGTGACTTCGATCTTTGCCGTATTTGTTTCCGCGAATTTGCAAATGAGGGCATGATTCCAGGTATCAAGAAGTCATCTTGGTAATTCCAATTTCAATACAGTAATTCAAATTCAAACCCCAGTAATTTCAAAAACATGGTAACCGATCCAATTTCAGATTTAATAATTCGCCTCAAGAATGGCTCCAACGCCAAGAAGCCGATCGTCTCGGTTCCTTATTCCAAGTTCGTCGAGAATGTAGCACATGCGCTCAAGAAAGCTGGATATGTAGAGAGCGTAGAGAAGAAGGGTAAGGACTTCGATCGGACTGTTGAGATCGGAATGATCTATGCAGTTCCAGGTGGCGCGCGCATCCATGATGTAGAACGCATTTCCAAATCTTCCCGCCGCGTCTATCAGAAAGCTACAGACATACGCACTTATCGCAGTGGATTTGGTAATACTTTCTATTCAACCCCTAAGGGTGTTCTTACTGATATGGAAGCAAAGAGGATAAAGGTCGGCGGTGAAGTTTTGTTTAAGAGCTGGTAAATAACT
>JAPLZI010000003.1 GCA_026395095.1 Candidatus Tayloriibacteriota bacterium | reverse complement strand
TTCCTTGCGCCGGAGTTCATTCATTGTCTCTATGAGCTCGTGAGTAATGATATCTTCCTCGAAATTTGTTATGAGATCGCGCATGTGGATATCCCACCTTTCGGGTTGATTGCCGAAAAAAGCTTCTGCCTCGAATGCAAGCTCAGCGCTCATGATTTTGGCTCTCTTGCATTTTTCATCATAGGAATCACCGGCAATCTTTTTTATTTGTTCGATAAATTGGACAGTTTGACCGTGGCTAGCTTTCTCCATGAGATCCAAAAGGCCAAACATTCTGCGCTCGACGAGGTCGATCCTACGAACAGGATTGGCAGAATCAGCGAGTGACCCGCCGCGACCGGCGTCAGGGGCTTTGCACGATTTTGGGGAATCGCTTGCTAGCCCTGCGCCTGCTTCTCGGCCTCCTCGGCCTCCGAAAGCTCGCGTCGAATCACTTGCTGATTCTGCCTCTATCTTCTTGTCTATCGCCTTCACATCCTCCCATATGGCTTGCTCGGGGAGGTTTGCCTTTTCGGAAATCATCTTTACAAAATAGGCTTTGTCGGTTTGGCTCTCTACAGCGGCTACGAATGGAAAAACTCGATCGCGGAGAACTCTAGGAACCTTGCGTGGGTCAGTTACCTCTTTCATAACATTATTGAGCTCAAATTCAATGACTGGTTTCGCTTTGCGCAGAACATTTTTCCAATCTTCAGGATTGTTCAAAACCAAATCAGCCGGATCCTTGCCACCCTGAATATCGGCGATCTTTACATCCATCCCGAGCGACAAGGCTATACTCGCGGCGCGCATGGCGGCCTTTCGGCCAGCAGCATCGGAATCAAAAGCTATGATCACATTACCTGACAACCGTCTTAGGAGGCCGAGGTTGTTGATTGCTCCAGTTTTGTTTAGCTCGACATCGGTCAAGGCAGTTCCGGATGCTGCTACTGTATTCTTGACTCCGGCTTGGTGGGACATTATGAGATCCATCTGACCCTCGACAAGGATCGAATAATCGAGCCGACGGACATAACTCTTGGCCTTATCGAGTCCGAATAAAACCGAGGATTTATCGAATAGTGGCGTATCCGGGCTGTTGAGATATTTTGCCGATTGACCATCATCCTTGAGAATACGCCCAGAAAATGCGACCACTCGCCCGCTCGAATCTGAGATCGGAAACATAACTCGTCCGCGAAAACGGTCATAATAGTTTCCAGTAGTATCCTCGGCCTTTTTCGCTAAACCGGCTCTTTCAATAAGATCGTTTGGCCAACTTTTGCTTCGCAGGTAACTATACAGATTGCGCCAGCCTTCCGGAGCATAACCGACCCTAAATTCCTTGCGTGTATTTTCAGTGAGTCCGCGCTTTTTGATATATTCCGTGGCTCCCGTAGATTTTTGGAGTTCCCCTTCGAAATATTTGGTAGCTTCCTCCATTATTTGGAAAAGTTTATCTTTCTCACTGTCAGCTTTCTGATCAAAAACGAGGGGCACGCCAGCCTTATCAGCAAGAACCTTTAGAGCGCCTTTGAAATCCAGACCCTCGAATTGTTCAACAAAAGAAAAGATATCGCCCTTGGCACCACAGCCAAAGCAATAATAGCCGCCACGATCAGGTGATACGAAGAAGGACGCCGTCTTCTCCTGATGGAATGGGCATTTAGCCTTCATAGACTTCCCTGATTTTTCGAGCTTCAAATACGAGCCTATGACATCCTCTATAGGTAAACGAGCCTTTATTTCCTCGACAGTAGTGCGGTTCATAGGCGCATTATATATCAAAAAACGATGCTCTGCCCATAAACACAAAAGCCCCCGAAGGGGCGATTGTGTTACCAGTGACAAGCCTATTTCTAGGCTAGGGGCTGTGCGGAGTTTTAAACTCCCGTCCTTCCACCAGTCGAGGTTAATCGACAACACAATTGTAGGCCTGCAAGTCACTTGGTGTCAAGTTATTGTGGAAGAGACGGGAGTTGCACCCGCTTACTGTACTTGGTAAAAGTTCAGCGCCTCTACAGGCACTCTCCCACCCGAGAGGTAAAACCTTCTCCCGTGCGAGTAGGATACCAAACAGGTGTTCAAATTTTGTTCAAAAAAAGTTCAAATTTTCATGAAGAAAAGATAAAATTTTTATGAATTTTTGTTCAAGAAATAATGAAGATCTTAATTAGTCGTACTTGAGGCAGTTTCTGTGGGGGTTGGAGGTGGTGGAACTACTATTGTTTCCGGAACTGCGACAGGTGTCACAAGTGTTTCTTCTGGAATTGGTACAACAGCTGGAGTTGTGGTTGCTTCTGTAGTTTCAACTATTGGAGTGGTGGAAATAACAGGAACAGTTGAAGTGGCAACCTCAACCTGAGTCGTTGTGGCAGTAGGAGTGATAGGAGTGTTGTCTATTTGGGCCGGTTTGACATCAAGTGGATTGATCCCCTTCATCTGATCAGCAGCAGTGCCATAGGTCGCGCCACCGCCCTGCAAAAGAATTGTCTTTAGCTGATCCTTGGTGATGCAAACATTATCGACACAGACATTGCCAGTGAATGATGTGTCCCCTGTCTTCAATTTATCAACATTCAAATTTTTAATATTCGCCTCATCCACATACGCAATCTTCGCCGTGAATCTGTCAAAGACCATGTTCTTCAGAGATTCCTGAATGGAGTCGAGTCTAGTAGTGATGGCGTCTACCTTGGTATTGAGCTCCTTTACAGCCTCTACGACTAGGGCGACCATGTTGCCGTAGTTAAGTGATTTGTAGGAGCCACCTTTCACTACTTCAGGTACGATGGATTCTACCTGTTGAGCTACGAAGCCTATTTCCTTGGTATTACCGAACCTTTCCTTGTCTTTCCAGTCATAGGAGACTCCCTGGAGCTTTAGTAGCCTATCTAGGGAATTAGTCAATGGAACTACGTTTTCCTTCAAGCTTATGTCTGATGGAGTG
>JAPLZI010000056.1:29990-36296 GCA_026395095.1 Candidatus Tayloriibacteriota bacterium | reverse complement strand
GAAGCAGTATCGCCGAATAGATTCGTATTTATCAGATGGGCAAATCGAGATAGATATGACGCCTGGCGAAAATGACCCTGCCAAGAAGAAAACAACAATGTCTTTCCACCGGCCACTCCAGTCGTATTTCAAAGCTTTGAACAAAGCCGGTTTTGCAGTTTCGCGTCTGGAAGAATGGATTTCTCACAAAAAGAGCCAGAATGGTCCGCGTGCCGCCGAGGAGGATCGTATTCGTAAGGAAATTCCAATGTTTCTCATGTTGGAGGCCGTAAAAAACATAACAAATAAGGGGGATAGGGGGAAATAGAAATAAGAGGGAATAGGAAACAAATAGGAAAGTATGGGGGGGGTCGGGTATGTCGGTTGCTCAAAAATTTTCATTGACAGTGACAAGAATTCCTGCCACTGTCAATGAAAATTTTTGAAGGATCGACATAGGTAGCGGGGCATAGAATTCACTATTGACATACCTAAAGAAGAGAATTAGAGTCAAAACCTCATTAGTTGTTTGAAAATCTTGCACATAAACCATGAACAATCAAAACTCTTGAAAGGGGGTGAGTAACATTTCAAACAGTGGCTTTTTTGTCCGTCTTTTTCCGTTTTTACTCCGTATCTTTTATGAGCAGCGAAGGAATGATCGCAAACAGCGAGATAATACCTACAACTATAAAAACATAACCACTTGAGGTGAACATGAGCGCCACCGCGGTGATGATTGGCGCGAAGAAATATGAAAGCGGCCTGGTGACCCTGAATAGTCCCAGAGCCGCCGAGTCGCGGGATGAGACCGTTTTGAAGAAATATGTCTCCATCATCACTTCTGCCGCCGCTGCACCTATGCGTGTCATAAAAAATGCGATGGACCAGATCAAGATACTTGCTGATGTGATGAAAGCGAGCGAAATCGTCGCTAGTCCCATTATTCCGAAGCCTATAGCCATAATCCCTTTTTCGTCATGCCTTTTGTCTGTCAGCTTGCCCAGCGGATATTGGATAAGAGGAAATGCGACTAGCATAATAGTAAAGATAATACCGATCTTTTCCCAGCTGAAACCTATGGTCTGATTGAGGTAGATCGGGCTGTAGACTACCATCCAAGCGTAAAAAACCTGCAGGATAAAGTTGGCAACAAAAAGCCACATCCAACTCTTATTGCGCGATACATGTTTAACGAGCTGCCAGGGTGATAGGTGTATATAATTCGGGTCATGAAAGCGCGGAAAATTCTTTAGAACCAAATAAAGCAGAGGGAAGAGCATGGCCAAAGCGGCGATGTAAGTATTCTTGAAATCGCCTGATCCGGTTATGAGCATGCTGCCGATGAGTGGGCCGATGACCCACGAAGCATTTAGAGTGGCGGTGTACAATCCGCGAATCGCTCCAACATGATTATTGGCGGTGTATCCTTCCAGGAAAATATCCATTGAAAGACCTATGAGGGATGTTGTTGCCATCTGAAGGGCGAAAATGAAGGCTAGGAAATATGGATCAGTCGCATTTATGAGTCCGTAAAAAAGCACGATCTGCATGACGATGAGCCACATCATCGCAGTGTAATTGCCCACACGTCTGATCATGACTGGAGCGATGAGAAATCCCAGAATCGATACTGCTGAGCCCACCATATATATGTATCCGACAGTCTGCGCATTGGCAAAAAGGCTCAGGAAGCTCGAATTCGAATACATCGGTATCACCAGATGCAAGGTGAAAATAAAACCGATAATAGCTACTGTATAGATCATGTGCGTACGCGATGGGTTGTGTGTAGTCATAGTTAGAGCCATTATAGCACCCAAATGTCTTGTGTTATATGGCGCTTTATGTTAACTTGTGGAAATCATGAAAAAAGATATCCATCCGAAAAACTATCGCCAGGTCATTTTTTCCGACAACTCCAGCGGCGTTAAGTTCCTGATCCCGTCAACCCGCGAAACGAAGGAAACAGCCAAATGGACCTATGGCAAGGAATACCCTGTCCATCAGGTTGAAATTTCTAGCGCTTCCCACCCTTTTTATACAAATCAGGAGAAAATTGTCGACACAGCTGGCCGCGTAGAGAAATTCAAAACCCGCCAATCAAAAGCAAAAGCAAAGACCTCAAAATAGATTGCGTAGATTGCGCGGAAGTTTATGAATCTCGACGAATATAAAAATAATCCCAAAACTGCCTTTTTGGCTAGTTCCTATGAAAAGCTTGTAAAGGAGGAGTCTGAAACGCGCGTTATGGCCGAAAAGGATCCTGCCATGAAGGATCTAGTTGATGCCGATCTAATCTCAAATTTGGAACAGCAAAAGTCTATTCTTGCCGATATGGACGCAATTTTGGCAGGGGACAAGGAAGAGGAGGAAAAGCCGAACGAAATAATCCTAGAAATCCGTGCGGGCACCGGCGGTGATGAAGCTGCACTCTTTGCCGCGGAGCTTTTCGATATGTATAAGAAGTTCGCTGAATCGAAAGGCTGGTCCACGAAGATAGTCGATGAATCCAAGAATGACCTCGGCGGTTACAAAGAAGTTTCTCTCGAAATAAAAGGCAAGGGCGTCTATGACGATATGCGCTGGGAAACAGGTGTGCATCGAGTTCAGCGTGTTCCTGAAACGGAGAAGTCTGGTCGCATCCATACTTCCACTGCTTCCGTGGCGATCATGCCTATTCGCAAGAAATCCAAGATCGTTATTTTACCGACTGATGTAGAAGTGGAATTCTCGCGTGCTGGTGGTAAAGGTGGCCAGAATGTTAACAAGGTTGAGACTGCAGTGCGTTTATTCCATAAGCCTTCCGGCATCATGATCCGCTCTACGGCGGAGCGTAGCCAGAATGCGAACAAGGAGCGAGCCTTCATAATTCTTACGGCAAAACTCGAGGTGCTCAAAGCCGAGGAAGATATGAAGAAATTTGCTGACCTCCGAACGGGTCAGATCGGCACCGGCGACCGTTCAGAAAAGATCCGCACTTATAATTATCCACAGGATCGTATCACTGATCATCGTATCAAGGAGTCCTGGCACAATCTGCCGGGCATACTAGAAGGGAAGATTGGCCCTATCATCGAAGCACTGCATGAATTCGAAAGGACAGGTAAGACGGGCTCGGCTGATTCGGAGGAATAAAGGCGTAGATAAGTTAACTCGAAAGAATAAACGCAATTATACCTACGATTACGAGGACTCCAATGATGCGCAGAATAATTTTTAGTACTGGCGAATAAGTGCTAGGTGCCTCGTTCTTTGGTATGGAGCGCGAAGAGAAAAAGAGCGTGAAAAGTAAAAATATAAGATATGCAGAAAGTAGTATATTTATGAATACAGTACTAACAACAAGTCCATGGCCACACCCCGATCCAAAAAATATGCGTTGAAGGAAATAATTTGATCCTTGAACATCCCCGCAATCCCCAACATTGAATAGTAGAGCGAGTATTTGCAAACCCACTGTAATTAGAAGAGTTTTTAAAGGAAGCATGACTCGTGTTTCCTTAGGAAATTTTAGTACGACAAAAATAATGAGTCCAATGAGAATGATCAAAAACAGGATCGTTCCATAGATAAGAATTGCCAAACCACCCCAACCACCGGAAGTCAATACAAAAAGCATGATACTTATAAGGGTATACACTACAAACCCGAAGATAAAATCACCTCGGCTGATTATTATTTTCTTGTTCATATGGAAAGTATAGCAACAAATTTCCACAAATTCTATTCTGGTGCCCCCGGCAGGAATTGAACCTACATCCACTCCTTAGGACGGAGTTGTTCTATCCGTTGAACTACGGGGGCGTAAAATGAAGTGTAAGGTATTACGAGCTTTTTGTCATTAGTTTTGCGGCAGCCCGCCTTTTCTGCTAGACTTTATGCCGATGACCCCAGAAGAAAAATCGCTCCTAGAACGCACCGCCGCCCTAGTACAGGAAAACAACAAGATCCTCATAGGTCTTCGTCGTTCCAATAGAGTCAGTGTGGCACTTCGTGTGGCGTATTGGGCTCTCATCATAGTTTTGAGCTTCGGTGCTTACTATCTTATTCAGCCCTATGTCACGATGATGCTTAATACATTTGGTCAGGCTGGTGCTCCATCCGGGCTTCAGAACGACATGAGCCAGGCACAAAATACGGCAAGCTTATTGCGTGATTTGTTAAAGTAGGGAATAGTATGGAGACGATATATTGAAAACTAGGCCGGGGTAGCTCAGTTGGTAGTAGCGCTTCCCTGAAGAGGAAGAGGTCACCAGTTCGATCCTGGTCCCCGGCACATTTAGACAGGCGATGATACATTACCCGTAGCCCTTGACTTTTATCAGGTTTTGCTATACAATATGGAGGAATTAATAATTTAAGTAATCCAGGCCTATTAAAAGCGCTTGGTTAAGCCATTTATGAAAAACCAATCAAATCTCACTCCGATTCTTGCAGGGTCAATACTGACCATTGCGGTTTTTGCATTCGTCTTCGGGGCTTTTCCACAAGGCGCACAAGCCTATGGTTACTATGGTGTCACTGATTATAGCAACTGTTATTATCCGAACGCATACTCCTACGATACTCATACATGTAACAACCAGTCTGCTCCACAACAGATAAACTATGTGCCTGTATACAATTATCAGCCACAGTACCAACAGCCACAATATCAGTATCTTCCTCTTTCCGTAACTTGTTATCCGAATAATGCCTCTGTTTCTGTTGGTTCATCGGTTCAATGGGTTGCTTCTCCTATTGGTGGAAACGGTTCATTCAGTTATAACTGGACAGGTACCGATGGTCTTTCTGGCACTGGTCAGACTTCCTACATAAACTACAATAATCCTGGAACGAAATCCGCTTCAGTCACTGTTTATTCGAACGGCCAATCCGTTTCGGCTAGCTGCAGCAACTTCGTGACTGTAAACGCTGTTCAAACTTATTATCAACCGCAGATCTATACTAGCTATAGCAACTACGGATATAACAATTATCAGTATTATTCGCCGCTTTCTGCTTCTTGCGTAGCGAATACCACTTACGCTCCTCTTGGCTCGACAGTCACTTGGACTGCTACGGCAACAGGCGGTAATGGATATTATCAGTATAGTTGGACTGGCACCGATGGAGTATATGGCCAAGGACAATCTATCGCCTACAATTACAATCAGCCCGGAACTAAGTATGCCGCGGTCACTGTTTATTCAAACGGTCAGACATTGACGGAATCCTGCGCCAACATCGTGAATGTCGGTTTGACCGGCGGAGGTGTCGTTATCGGAGGAAATTATTCGAATGCCAACACTCTTGACATTGCATGTTATTCCGATCCTACGACTGCCGCCATCAATCAGCCTGTCACATGGACTGCGGAAGTCACTCGAGGTTCCGGCCAGTATACATACAACTGGTCTGGTACGGACAATCTCAACAGCACCCAGAATTCAGCCATCAAGTTTTACTCTACTAGTGGTCTAAAGACTGCGATCGTAAGTGTGACTTCATCTGATGGTAAGACTGGCACGCATGCTTGCAGTATGACTGTACGCGGTGCGGGAGGCACGGTTACGCAACCTGTTCAACAGGCCGTTCGACCGGCACAGCCACAAGCCAACCAAAATATTTCAGCCGGAGCTTTATTCTCATTCAATAATGTTCCATGGGGTTGGGTAGCGGTGCTTATTATCCTCATTCTGTTCGCCACTGTTATGTATCTTCTCTTCAATAAGCCGAAGATCTAACGAATGCGTGCGACGGGTGCGGACTCCAAATAATCTCTAGTCAAATGGCCTCCTAATGGGGGTCTTTTGACATGCCTGTTTTGGTATGGACGCGCCTATTTCTGTATGGTAGTGTTCTGTAAATTAGAGTTAGTTCCCCCAAAACAAAAGGACCCACAATGAAGGATAATTCGTCAAGTTCCCTGCCTATTTCTCCTGAGGAAAGAGCCGCATTGGTAAGATATGTAAAGCTGTTTCTGGCTATTGAGGAAATTCAGCCTGATAGAGAGAGACATGCTGAATTACCGAAGCTGCGCGCGGAATTGTGCAATCTACGGCTAGCACATGGTTGGCAATTTGATACGCGCACTCATCTCAACCTTGTGGTCAGAGCTGCCGAAGTTCTCCGGGTCGAGGCTCAAGCGAAGGTTGATAAGACCGAGCGCCAGGCAAATGAAACGGCAAACGAAGCAGGTGAGTCCGTTTAATGTCAGCCTTGCCAACTAGAAAGTGCCCGTTGGAAATTCCGAAAGGAAATACCCCGGGCACCAAATTTTTTTAGGAATTTTTAGGAGCGGTTCCTTATTTCTTCTGACAATTTTTTCAATACTTCCTCCAA
>JAPLZI010000056.1:0-29963 GCA_026395095.1 Candidatus Tayloriibacteriota bacterium | reverse complement strand
AACTTTTCCGGCCTGAATGTCTTTTTCTCCAAGAATAATAAAATAGGGGATTCGTGTAGTTTTTGCATTTCTGACCTTCTTGCCGAAACTGTCGTTGGACAAATCTATCTCTGATCTGACCATAATCGCGCGCAGTGATTCGTGGACTTTTTTGGCTGCTTCAGCGAAGGCTTCCGCGACAGGAATCACCTTCACCTGCACCGGCGAGAGCCAGAGAGGGAAGTTGCAAGCACAATGCTCGACGAGGATGCCGATAAACCTTTCGAGTGAACCATAGATAACTCGGTGGATTACTACGGGAGTTTTTTTCTTACTGTCTTTGTCAGTATATTCAAGCCCAAAGCGCTGTGGCTGTTGGAAATCAAGCTGAATCGTACCCATCTGCCATTCTCTGCCAAGTGAATCTCTCATAAGAATGTCAATTTTTGGTCCATAGAAGGCACCATCACCTTCGGCTATGGAATATGCTTTGTCAGATTTTTTTAATATTTCATGAAGTGCTTTCTCTGCCTTGTCCCATGTAGCAATCTCGCCCATGAATTGTTTGGGGCGTGTGCCGAGCCGAAAGGAATATTCCAATCCAAAAATACCATAAAATTTTTTGCACAATTCGAATATATGCATGTATTCACTAGCTATCATATCTTCGGAAATAAAATTGTGTGAATCGTCCTGCTGAAATGAACGACAACGGAGCAGTCCATTCAATGTTCCGGAACGTTCATATCTATGAAGCCTGTCAGTGTCAGAAAGGCGGAGTGGCAAATCCTTGTAGCTTACTTGCATTGATTGGAAAACGATCATGGCGTTCGGACAATTCATGGGTTTGATGCCATAAACCTCGTGTTCACCCATATCTGCAATGAACATATCATCCTTATAATGCTCCCAATGTCCGGATGTTTTCCACAGCTCCGCTTTGTTAACGAGAGGGCTGGCGATTTCTTGGTATCCTAAAGTTGCATGCTCCTGGCGCCAAAAATTGACTAGTTCGTTATAAATAGTCAGCCCCTTTGGAAGCCAGTAGGGCATACCAGGCGCAGTTTCATGAAACATATAAAGACCGAATTCCCGCCCAAGTTTTTTGTGGTCCCTCTTTTCGGCTTCCTTCATCATGGTTATGTACGCATCGAGGTCTTTTTTTGAACCAAAAGCCAGACCATAAATACGCGTAAGCATTTTGTTTTTCTCATCTCCTCGCCAGTAGGCGCCAGCAATTCGGTCTAGCTTGAATGAATCCGGCGCAATCTCCTTTGACGGGTTCTCAACATGGCCACCGCGGCAGAGATCGGTGAAATTACCGGCCGAATAAAGTGTGATGGGCTCCTTCTTTCCGACAATCTCATCAATGAGTTCTAGCTTGTAGGGATTTTCCTTGAATATATCCCAGGCCTCATTTTTCGATACTTCCTTGCCAGTCATCTCCTTCCATGACGGCAGAAGCTTTCTCATCCTCTTTTCAATATCCTTTAGTTCGAATTCGGCGATAGGTTTGCTGAATTCAAAGTCATAATAGAAACCGTTATCAATAGCTGGGCCGATGGTCGGCTTAGCATCTGGGTAAATCTCCAAAACCGCTGCCGCGAGCAGGTGGGCGAGGGTGTGGCGTGTTGCAGTGAGTTTTGGGTCAATGGGGTTCATGCGAATGCTGATAGTATTAATGGAGGTATGATAGCAGATTTGGTGCAGGAAATGCTACAATTTAAAGGATGAAAGAAAATCCAGTTGAAGCCTATGTTTCTGCCATAACTACCGAATTTAAGAGTGGTCAGGCCAGAGAGCATGCCTACCGTCCGGCCTTGAAGGCGCTTTTCGAGTCCGCAGTTCCGAAACTACAGGCAATCAATGACCCCAAGCATTCCGAGCATGGCGCACCTGACTTTGCCTTGATGCATTCAAAGGAATTAAGTGCTGGATATGTTGAAGCCAAGGATGTCACTGTCAATCTAGATGAAACTGAGAAAGGTGAGCAGATGGAGAGATATCTTGAATATGGTTCGCTCATTTTGACGAACTCATTGGAGTTTCGTTTTTACAGACATGGAAATAAATATGGTGAGCCAATCATTGTTGCGAAGATTATCGGCAATGAAATTGTGCCAAATAAAAGGATTACCTCGTGTAGTAAGTTGGCAAAAATCATGGGGGATAAGGCTAGACGCATTCGAGACAAGGTAAACGAATATGTGACGAATGAACATGAACGCAATGAAGAACTTCGGCGAATGTATGAGTCGTTCAAAAAGATTCTGATTCATGATTTGACGGAACAGCAGTTTGCCGATATGTATGCGCAGACACTGGTGTACGGTCTGTTCGCGGCTCGTTATGAGGATAAGACGTCTGATAATTTTACCCGTGAAGAAGCGCGCGAATTAATACCAAGGTCAAATCCATTCCTACGACAATTTTTCAACCATATTGCCGGACCAGACTTCGATGGGCGCTTAAAAGTCATCGTCAATGAATTGTGCGAAGTCCTAAAACATAGCGATGTTCATGTGCTTATGAACGCCTATGTGACGCAAAAGGGTTTACATGGCAATGATGACAAAGAGACAGCCGATCCGGTTATCCTGCCAGTCGTGCGGTTCATCATCCGCGCAGCCGATTATCTTTTGGAGAAAGATTTTGGTTTGATTGGCGGTCTGTCAGACACGGCTAAAACCGAAGTAAAGAGTACCAATCAGAGCAAAACGGCCAGAGAGTCCATCCATAAGGTTCAGGTGCTTGATCCGGCTACAGGTACCGGCACTTTCCTAAACGAAACGATAAAACATATTCATAAGCGCTTCACTGGTCAGGAAGGCAGGTGGAAATCATATGTGGAGAGCGATCTTTTGCCTCGCTTGCATGGTTTCGAACTCATGATGGCTCCGTACACGATCGCTCATCTAAAGATTGCTATGACGCTACATGATAGTGGTATTGCCGATTTTGATCATCGTCTCGGGCTTTACCTGACCAATTCCCTGGAACAGGGGATCAAAGTCGAGGATTCGCTGTTTGGGGGCTTTGGCACAGCGGTAACCGAAGAGAGCAATCTGGCTGCGCGCATTAAGAATGATATGCCGATTATGGTGGTCATCGGTAATCCGCCATATAGTGTTAGCTCGTCGAATAAGGGGGAGTGGATACAAAAGCTCATCAAGGTCTACAAAAAAGATCTCGGTGAACGCAAGATCAATCTCGACGACGATTACATCAAGTTCCTCCGCTTCTCAGAATACTTCATTGAAAAGAATGGAAACGGCATTGTGGCCATGATTACCAATAATTCCTTCATTGACGGCATCACACATCGCCAGATGAGGAAGCACCTACTCGAAACATTTGATGATATTTATGTTCTCGATCTACATGGTAACTCCAAGAAAAAAGAGAAAGCGCTCGACGGCGGAAAAGATGAAAATGTCTTTGATATTCAGCAGGGAGTAGCCATTTCTATTTTTGTGCGCAGGGAAGGGAAGAAGAAAGGATTGGGTATCGTGCATCATGCCGAATTATACGGAAAACGCGAGAGCAAGTTTGACGAGCTCAACAAGAGTAATTTGGCGACGATAAAGTGGAACAAGCTTGAATACACCGAACCGTACTACTTCTTTGTACCAAAGGATTTTGGTGCAAGTGAGGAGTA
Source organism: Candidatus Tayloriibacteriota bacterium (assembly GCA_026395095.1). Taxonomy (GTDB): domain Bacteria; phylum Patescibacteriota; class Minisyncoccia; order Phycocordibacterales; family PALSA-1337; genus C7867-002. The sequence continues at coordinate 26,326 of JAPLZI010000056.1, read as the reverse complement.
TGAGAAAGGGTTTAAGGTTGATGAACTATTTCCTATCTCATCATCCGGAATAGAAACTCAGAAAGACTCTCTTGTAGTTCAATTTACAAAACAGGAGCTTGATAATGTCCGTTCAGATTTTGACGCAAACGATGATTCATTGATGCATACAAAATATAAGGTTCGTGATTCACGCGACTGGAATCTTAAAACAGCACGGAATGATCTTACTAAGGCGACTGATACTCAGATATTGTATAGACCATTTGATGTTCGTTGGTCGTTTTATTCTGGAACCACAAAAGGAATTGTTGCATATCCTAGACGCGATGTGATGGAGCACCTTAACAAGAACAATCTAGCCCTGCTATCTACAAAAAGGCTTACCTCCTTCAATCATTGGCAACATGTTTTTATTTCAAATAAAATGACAGAGCGTTGCACTGTTTCTTTGCAAACTGGAGAAGTTGGTTATGTTTTTCCACTCTATCTATATGATGCCGACGATGGATCAAAGGTACCAAATCTTAAGAAGGAAATTGTTACGGAAATAGAGAAAATTGTTGGCAAAACTACACCAGAGGATATTTTTGATTATATCTACGCTGTTTTACATTCACCAAATTACCGTGAAAAATACAAGGAATTTCTAAAGATTGATTTTCCACGGGTACCGTATCCGAAAGATGTGGAGTCGTTCAAATCGCTTGTAGCTCTAGGTAAGGAATTGCGCGAGCTTCATCTCATGGAATCACCGAAACTGAAGCACCTAATAACAATTTTTCCGGAACCTGGTAGCGATATGGTGGAGGCAAAATATCCAAAATACGAGGATGGTAAGGTATTCATCAATAAGGAGCAGTATTTTGGCGGTGTGCCGGAGGATGCCTGGAATTTTTACATAGGCGGTTACCAACCGGCGCAGAAGTGGCTAAAAGACCGGCAGGGCAGGAAACTGACAAATGAGGATATTGAACACTATCAGAAGGTGATTATGGCACTGGTGGAGACGGGGAGGGTCATGAATGATATTCAAAAAATAACATGATTGAAGGTGCCGTTTCTTTCTTCATAAGTCACTGGTTACTATCAGACACCTTGATTGGAGTGATGCAAAACGCGGGTCTAGCCATGTTGGCAATACTAATTCCTCTTGTTATTGCAATCCTACAAGAAGAAATCATACACAAACGTAATGAAAACAATGAGGGTTTTTTGAAATTAGATACACGCGTGATATTAGATGAAGTATTGAGATTTAAGGAGTTATTGATATTTGCTGGGATGATATTTTTACCACTACTGTTTTGGGGTTTTTCCGAGAATATTCTATCTCGATTCATAATATTTTTCGTTTGGGCTCTGGGTATGGTTGAGATTCTATTTACTATTCTAAACATATACAAATGGGTTAAAGGAGATCTCTGGAAGTACCGATCTAAATATCTCGATCAAACAAATGTCGGTCAGGATGCAATAATAAGTTGGCGGTCTGTTTGGAGCAGTAAGGTTGATCGTACTCTGCAAAAATCTGATCAAAAAGGTTTTAGTATAGGTGATGAATTTGATTTACTGAAAAAATTTACAGCGACTATTTCGGGTTTAATTAAAAAAGATGACTAACCAAAATATAGAAACAATCAAAAGACTTATGGATGATTTTCGTGTCACCATATTTAATCGAACATTATCAAATATATTTTACTCTGATCTATTTGAAAATCTATTAGGCTGGCATTTTCTAATCTGGACAAAAGAAATGTCATATCTTGGACAAGGGGATAAATCTATTGATGTATGGTCACAATACTATCAACTTCTCTCGACGCTATCAGTTCTTCTTGATGATATTACAGGTCGTGTTTTAATCGATAATAGTATGAGCATTTATAGTTTCTTTGAGCAGTTTTCAAAACATATTGATTCGCATAAGGAAGAGTTTAGACTGGTTAAAAAAGATAATAGTGACCTAAAGTATATGTATATTGAGCAAGTATTCTCTCATTTTTTACCGGTATTATTTGAAAAAATTGCTGATTCACCATGCAAGTTTAGTATATGGGAAAATTACTTTCCTAAAAATTGGCTGATCACATATGCAAGTTTAAATAGTGAAGGCATTATTAACCACACTATCTTGAATAGGTTTTTTGATTTCGCCATAAGCAGAATTGGAGCCGCTAATAAAAATGATTTCGATAAACAGTTGAATGAGATTAGCGAGGAATTATTTCCGGAGGTTGATCCGGTTAGATGGGCCAAGATTCTTACATTTATTCTCTCGCCATATGATCCTAGTCACCGTGTGGATTCCATTGTCCGAAGGCCATGGACTTTTGGACTTACGGGCAGAGTTCGGGCATTTAGTGGCTACACCGAAGATGACCAAAAGTTTCAGCAGAATTTTTCTAATTATTTACAGTCTATAGATGATGTTGAGAAAGTAGCTACCTATAAATTAGCCACGTCATTGTTTAAAGATCAATTTACTGAATCAAATCTAGCTCTATACATCACTGAAGCCAATAATCTTAAATATGAACACGGATCTGAGGAGGAAAAGAAAAGAGACCGTTTACTACTGATTTTTAAGGAAATGAGAGAGTTTCATGGGGTTGGCGGAATGCAAAATTAAACCTGTAAAATACCAATTCCACAATATTGCCAAATTATTCTCATTTAATGATACAATACCCGCATGAAAATAGATTTTGAAAAAATTGGATTAATTGCCTCATATTTGGCTCAAAATACAGAAAAGCCATATGTTACAAAGCTTTTTAAGCTTTTTTATTACATCGACTTTGTTGCCTATGCCACAAGAGGAGCTTCAGTTACTAGCGATATATATTACAAATTACCATATGGACCGGTGCCGACCGTGATAAAGAATGAAATTGATCTTTTGTCCATGGAGATGATTTTGGGAGAGAATTGTAAACCGCAACTTTCGAAATATATTGCCCTGGCACCGGATAAGGACAAATTTGGAAAACTTGTGCTTTCCAAGAGCGATAAAGACATAGATTTGAACAAGAAACTCTCACTATTTGAGGCTAACCTTATCACTGTGGTAGCGAAACAATTCAGAAAGAGTGGAGCAAAAGAACTTTCCGAACAGACCCACAAGGAAAAACCATGGCTTCTTTCAAGCGTTAACGGGCCAATCGATTATGCGCTTGCTAAAGAGCTTGATATTAGAAAAATCATCCCGGCCTATGCCGGAAAATGAGACCCGAAATAGGGGACATGATTGATTGTAGAAATTCTCCAATCAAGCATTTTGTTCTTGTCCTGGGAACTGATTTGGGACATGAAAGAGAAACAGTGATGTATTATCTGATTTCTTCTAGAGTCTACGCCGTATTTCCTGATATTATTGAATTTTTTAATGACTGTATTCAGAGAAAATATGCTAGATTCTATAATTTTTTCAAGGAGAAAGATAAGGATGCAATAGTACCTTATGGCAGACTTCGCGATGCATTCTTCTTAGATAAAGGGACTGATTACGAGGGCTGTCTTGATGTTGATAGTATTATTGTGATCAATGAGAATCCAATTCATATAGACCTGGAAACATTAGAGCAGATGCATGAGGATAAAAGTGCCATATATAAAACTCGTTTGATTTCTAGGGATTTAATTCGGTTTATGGATATGATTAAACTTTCCGAAAACATAGGACAGCGAGCAAAATCAATTATATGTCGGAATTTTAATGAATATAAGAAAAAATAAAAAAAGCTCGGTTTTTGAGACCGAGCTCCCGTAGCATGTGACTTTTCAGGCCGAACTTCGAGGGACTCAACAAACCTCAGCAGGAGGCCAAACGAAGTCACTTTTTTTTTGGATCGTAAACCGGGAAAGATAAAACCGGTGATCCAACCTGCCGTTACCAGCTTTACCCCGTCGCATGGAGGCTTGTATTCCGTTCCTGCGCATTGGGTATTGAGGAATCGACGCTCCGGGTCGCCGACTTATAATGTCCTGCTAAACCCAATTTACATTGTTTCCATCTAATGTCAACTACAGCCTCCTCATCCTCTCGATCACAAAGCTCTTTTCGCTATTTCGTATATTTATAGTAGCTTTGATCGCCAGACAGGCGTCCATCTGGATAAGCTCGCGGAATTCACGGTAGACACGAGGAAATATCACTGTATCTGCAGCCCCGGAGAAATCAGAGACAGTGGCGAAAACCATCGTTTCATTATTCTTGGTTTGAACCGTTCGTATCTCGGTCACGATCACCGCCAGGATCACACTCGCGCCCTCTTTTATGGTTTCCTTGGCCTTCTTGATATCCATATTCTTCTTCTGAATCGTCTCGCGATAGCGTTCTAGCGGATGGCCTGACACATACAGTCCAAGAAGTTCCTTTTCCCAGGAAAGCTTTGTTAGCATCTCGGCCTTAGGTGCCTCATTAAGTCTCAAGGACGGAACGCTCGATGAATCAGACATAAGTCCGAATAGGGAGTCCTGATCGGCGTGTTTTTTGTCATTTTCTCTGTTGAATTCAAGCAATAGATCGATATTAGCCATCATCACTCCACGATCCTCACCGAAACAGTCGAGCGCACCGGATTTGATAAGTGCCTCGAGTGATTTCTTGTTAAGATTTCGGTCCTTCACTCGGCCGAGAAAATCAGCAAGTGACTTGTAGTGTCCGCCGCGCTTCCGTTCCTCGATAATCGCAGTCGAAACCCCTTGCCCGAAGTTTTTTATCGTTACAAACCCGAATCGGATACGGTGGTGGTGTCCCAGCGAAACAGAAGCTGGATCAGGAGGACCTTGCGAGCGCGACTGGCGCGAGCACGAGGAATTTCCCAGCAGGGAAATATCCGTGTCCTCCAGATTCAACTTCTGTTTCGCTAATGCATTCCCAGCGGGAGCCAACTGCGAACTTTCTTCTTTAGGTACACTATTTTGAGTGTCGCGGAGTTCTTCCGAATGAACTTTCAAACTCTCGCTCTCACTGATCTTCACCACCGTAAACTGACTGTAGCTCTCATTCACATCTGGCGGTAATACCGGAATATTCATGCGTCGGCATTCAGTCACGATCTCGCCGATCATTTCCGTGTCACCTGATTCCGCCGAAAGGACCGCTGACATGTAAATTTCAGGATAGTTTGCCTTCATATAAGCTGTCTGGTAAGCCACTTTTCCGTAGCTAGCCGCATGCGCCTTGTTGAAACCGTAACCTTGGAATGGCTCGAACAATTTCCAGATTCCCTCGGCTTTTTTCTCCGTGAGTCCTCCGTGCTTCATGGCACCAGCGACGAAGGTCTTGTGCTGTTTGGCCATTTCCTCCGGAATCTTTTTTCCGACTGCTTTTCTGAACTTGTCCACTTCACTCCATGAATATCCAGCGACCTCTATTGCCGTCATAAGAAGATCATCCTGATACACCAGCACTCCATAGGTCGGTCCCAAGAATTTTTTCATCGCTGGATGCGGATATGTGACCGGCTTGGTGCCGTTTTTGCGCGAAATGTATTCATTTATGTTATCCATCGGACCCGGACGATATAGAGCGATCATCAAGTTGATATCATTGATAGTTGTTGGCTTCAAATCTATGAGATAGCGCGTCATTCCCGAACCATTGAGCTGGAACAGGCCGATCGTTTCTCCACGAGCCAGCATCTCAAAAGTTTTTTTGTCATCGAGCTTTACATTTTCTATGTCTACCGTGATCCCCTCAATCTTTTTTACGCGTTCAACAGCGTCAGCAAGAATCGACAGGTTTCGAATGCCTAGAAAATCTAGCTTGAGAAGACCGGCCTCGTCGATCGCATACATATCATATTGGGTGATGATCTTGCCTTCGCCCTTTGGGTCAAATTGGAGAGGTGAGTATTCGACTAGTGGAGACGGAGCGATGACAACTCCGGCGGCATGCACGGAAATATGTCTGGCACAGCCCTCTATCTTGCGCGCCATATCGATAATACGTCGTATATCATCCTCCTCGTCATACATCTTTTTTAATTCGGGCACGAGACCGAATGCACGGTCGATGGTCATAGGGAATCCTTGGGACCCCATAGGTATGAGTTTAGCGATCCGATCACCGTCATCGAATGTAAATCCCATTGCTCGGGCGACGTCGCGTACCGAACCTCGAGCCAGCATTGTTCCGAATGTACCGATCTGGGCGACGTGGTCAGCGCCGTATTTTTGCCGTGCATACGCGATCATCTCATCGCGGCGATTATCGGCTATGTCCATATCGATATCGGGAGCGGAAGGACGATCAGGATTCAGGAAACGCTCGAAGGGAAGGTTGAACAAAATCGGGTTAACATTCGTAATACCGGTCAGATATGACACGAATGAACCAGCGGCCGAACCGCGAGTCGTAGTGAATATTCCAGTCTTGTGGGCGTGGCGGAGAAGGTCAGATACCACTAGAAAGTATGGCGCATAGCCCTTATTCTTGATGATTTCGAGCTCATAATCGGCGCGCTGCATGAAAGCTTCGGTTTTTTCTATTTCGCGCCATTTGAATCCTTGGAGCGTAATGTGCCGTAGTTCATCATCATATGACCGACCGCTTTCTACTACATAGTTAGGAAACACCCATCTACCCAGGTTTAACTTCAAATCGCAAGAATCGGCGATCTTTCTAGTGTTGTCTAGGGCTTCAGGCATGTCGCTGAATAATGTTTCTGCTGTCTCGGCAGATATAAATGAAAAATCATCCTCATCGCTATCCGAGACGCGGTCGGTCGCGTCCGTATGAGAATTGACTCGCAGGAGAGTTTCGCGCGCGGCTCGATCCTCCGGCTTCATATAATAGACATCGTGTGCGGCCATGAGCGGGATGCCAAGCCTGCGGCCGAAATCTGCTAGGACCTTCATGCTCTCATTGTGTCCATCTATCTCTGCATGTCTAGTGATCTCCAGATACAGTCGATCGCCAAACACCTTTTTATAAAATGTTGCGATTTCAGTAGCTTTGTCTTGGTTGCGGCTTTTTAGTGATTGGGCAATCTCTCCGGAGAATGATGGTATGATCGCGATGAGTCCGTCATTGTATTTCTCTATGAGCTCGCGGTCTATCCTCGGCTTGTAATAAAACCCTTCTAGGTGAGATTTGGTGACTAGCTGCAACAAATTTTTGTAGCCGGTTTCATTCTGAACTAACAGGACCAATCTTGATCGGCGGTTATCGATTCCGGCTTGCTGGTCCTTCCTCCCGCGCACGGCGACATAAAAGTCCACACCGAGAATTGGTTTTATTTCTTTTTTCCTGCAGGCTTTGTAGAAATCGATGGCTCCATAAAGATTGCCGTTATCAGTGAGCGCTATGGCATCCATACCGAGGTTTTTGGCTGTATCTACGAGTTCGTCGATCCTGGGCAAGGCGGAAAGTAAGGAATAATGGGAGTGGGTGTGCAGATGGACAAATCGTGAAGCCATAGTAGGCGTAGTATAACAAAAAAAGTGGCCATAATTCAGTCAAAATGATGTTAGAATAATCCTCATGAAAAATCGGTATTTAATAGGAATTGATGAAGCTGGAAGGGGTCCTCTGGCCGGACCGGTGGCTGTGGGGGTTTTTGCGGTAAAGTCCCGTGCCATTCTACGTAAATTCCACGGAGTCAAGGATTCCAAACAACTTTCAGAGAAACAGCGTGAGGAATGGTTCAGGCTTATTCGGACTCTTTCCAAGAAGGGTGAAGCCTTTTATGCTGTTTCTTTCTCCCGGCCGGAAACAATAGATGCGAAGGGCTTGTCTTATGCAATTTATTCGGCGTTAAATCGGTCTTTAAGAAGGTTGGAAATATTTGATGCCCGGTTTCGTACCGGAAAAATCCTTTTGGATGGGTCCTTGCATGCTTCAGATCGGTATGAAGACCAGACGACGATCATCGATGGCGATGCCAAGGAACCGATCATTGCTCTGGCGTCTATTTGCGCGAAAGTTCTGCGCGATAGGCGAATGGTGAAGGCTGCAAAGCAATTCCCGGGGTATGGTTTCGAGATCCATAAGGGTTATGGAACAAAAGTGCATTATAAGGCGCTGAAAAAGCACGGCATGACGCCTATTCATAGGCGAAGTTTTTTGCGGTCGTTGCATAAGTTTTGACGCATATGACAAGTGAGCCATACATGATACAATTGCCCACAGCATGTTAAAGGCACCAATACCAAATAATGAAAATGAACGCCTCTGTGCTGTTCAGGGTTTGAAATTACTGGATACAGCGACGGAAGAAAGATTTGATCGTATAACTAAAAAGGCGCTTGAGAGGTTTTCTGTGCCGATATCAACCATCACTCTTATTGATAGGGACCGTGAATGGTTCAAATCTGTCCAAGGTCTTCCAGAGCGAGAGGGTCCGAGAGATATCTCCTTTTGTGGCCATGCTCTGATGTCAGAAGTTATGCTGATTATTGAGGATACATTGCTAGACTCTCGATTTGCCGACAACCCGATGGTTAAAAGTACTCCTAATATACGATTCTATGCAGGGAAGTCGCTTTATGAAAAAGAAAGCAATATGCCGGTGGGAGTTTTTTGCATTAAAGATTATAAACCAAGAAAAATGAGTCTGGATGACATCAATGGTTTTCTTGATTTGGCGCACGAGGCCGAAGTGGAGATAAATAGGAAAAAATAAGCGCTACAAATAAAAACAAAGAGGATGGTGTTTAAAATTACACTATACTTTAGTATAGTGATGAGCAAACAGGCAGACTCCTCCCCGAAACCGAAGTTTATAAATTCATTGTGCCCGAGGTGGGAGTCGAACCCACACTTCCGAATAAACGGAAACAAGATTTTAAGTCTTGCGCGTATAACCAATTTCGCCACCCGGGCCTATCGTGATTATAGCAAAAACCTCAAAAATTGTTATCTATGTCCGCACCCCATGAAGCATAACTTCACGGGGTATTTTAATAGGTTTTCTGTCTAGTTCTTGCCTAATTCAGGAAAAACAGACAAAAGCCGATGACTATCGCCACAATTCCATAAAGACTAAACCAACTTCGGAATTTTTTTACGGCGACCTCATTCATGGCCTGGGGAATGAAAATGTAGGCGAGACCCTTTAATATTACGAGCCAGACGAAGATCGTTACGACGACTCTCCAGGTTCCATCCCAGATGTTGTATTGGATGAGGTAGATGGATGATAGGAAGACTAGGATTATCCCAGTCAAATATATAGTAGCCGGATGATCGAAAAAGTCCTTGAGCATATGCGGAATAGTTTTGCCCCTTATAAGAAGGAATAAACCGCTGACCACTAGATAGATCCCCATTATTTTTGCAACTAAAACAACGATATCCATATTATTATGTAATTAATACTAATAAACAGGGATAATTATATCACGAGTTTTTGCTAGACAATAGCATACGGGTTGTCGTACAAAGCCTTAAGTTGCTTCAGACCCCGGTGCACCTGCACAGCCATGGTGTTCCTGGTTTGTCCGGTCAAAGTGGACATTTCAGTGAGAGATAAATGCTGTTCATAGCGCATGCGCAGGACCTTCCGATACTTTTCTAATAGACGATCGATAAGCATGGATGCCGTCTTACCGTCCAAAGTGTCGATAAGGCGTATGTGATCATCGGTGGATGGCTCATAGCCAGATTCGAGAAGGGTATCGAGCGACGTAGCTTTATGCCTTCGATATTCATCTATGATCAAATTATTTAGGATGTGATAGAGAAAAGATTTCATTACAATAATAGTTCCACCTTTTCGGATGTAATTCCATGTTTTTAGGAATGTGTCCTGCACCAAATTTTGGCCGATTTCGTGATCATTGACACGATAAAAAGCATGCTTATTTAAACCACTTTGAAAATCACGATGAGCGTCATTCATCATCGATTCGTTATTATTTGTTTTTTCAATTAGGGTCATAATTTAATATCACTTTAATCAGAGTATGTTATAGATATTTAATAACAATTTAATATTACACCCTATATCTAAGAATGGCAAGCAAAACTGGCTTAAATACAAAGATATGTGTGCAATATTATGTTAATCGCCTTAATATAGATTTAATATGAGGCTGGCTATAGTGCTTTGCAAGGGCTTGTAAAAGCTATATAAATGAGGTAGAATGATAATTCAATGAGAATATTGATTATTGAGGATGAAAAGAAGCTTGCAGATATCCTTAAAAGGGCTCTTACAAATGAGCGATATTCTGTTGAATTATCTTTTGATGGACAGGATGGATTGGATAAATCATTGAAAAATAACTACAGTCTTATCCTACTTGATATTATGCTTCCTAAGATGAACGGCTTGGAGGTTTGCCGCGAGTTACGTGCCCACTATATTCATACACCGATCATAATGCTCACTGCTCGAACGACTGAGGCTGATCGTGTTTCAGGTTTAGATATTGGAGCTGATGATTATTTGACTAAGCCATTTGGAATCGAGGAATTATTGGCTCGTATACGCGCGGTCTTGCGCAGGCGAAAAACAACTGACTCGCTCATCCTAAAGATCAACGATCTTATTCTTGATACGAAGAAACATGAGGTAACAAGGGCAGGAAAAATCATTACTCTTACGCCAAAGGAATATAAACTTTTATTCTTGCTTCTGCGTAGCAATGGCGAGGCATTATCGAGACGCCAACTCCTCGACGCCGCTTGGAACCCCTCTTTTATTGAGACAAATCATGAGCTCAATGTCCACATGCGATATCTTCGGAGCAAGATCGATATTGGATTCATGAAACCGCTCATACATACTGTACGAGGTGTTGGCTACACAATGAGAGAATGACATAAAGGATAAAATGAAGAAAATAACAAAACAAATACAACCGGAACAGAAGCTTCTCGAGTCGGCACAGCGATTGGATGCTCTGATGAGAGCCTTGCCGGTCGGTATTACATTCTCGACAGATACGACTTGCGAATATATTACGGGTAATCCCTACCTCTTGCGTAAGTTAGAGATGGCTTATGGGGATAATATTTCGATTTCTGCACTTCACGACAATCTAGTAACTAGAAAGCTTCGGCACTTCATCAATGGTCGCCAGATCACTGGCGCGGAGATGCCCATGCAACGCGCTATTGCCGAGAATAGACAGATCGGCCCGCTCGAAATCGATGTTGAATTGCCAAGTGGCAAACATTGGGTGATGGAGGCCATAGGCGTTCCTGTTCGTGATAAGAAGGGGAATGTTGTGGCTTCAGTAGCAGTTAATATGGATTTGACAGAGAGAAAGAGAGCCGAGGAGGCCAGCAGGCTTCTTCGAGAGATTGGTGAAGAAAAACAAAAAATTGAGTTTATCGCGGATGCAACCCATGAACTTCGCACGCCTCTTGCGATTATAAAGGGAAATGTCGATTTGGCCTTGCGCGCGGGCTCGTCATATGATGCAAAATCTATGAAGCAAATGCTCCATGCCATCGATAATGAAATTCTTCACTTAGACAAGCTTTTGAGTGATTTGACACTTCTAACTACTAAGAGGGGTAGTTTAGAAAGGAAAATTGACCCGCATAATATTCGAGTAAAAGGACTCATTACTAAAATAGCAAGGAGACATCAAGTTTATGCAAAGAGGAAACATATCAGCATTCACATAGGAAAGTTACCTGATGTGGGTCTTCTCGGCGATGAAAGGTATTTAGAAAGACTTTTTTCAAATATAATCGCTAATGCAATTTTGTATGGAAAGAAAAGTGGCTATGTTCGGATTAGTGGTAAACGGCTTGGAAACAAGGTGCGTATTGATATTCATGATAATGGTGTCGGTATATCCAAGGAAGACTTACCTCATATATTTGAACGATTTTATCGTACTGCAAGTTCGAGGTCAGAAGATACCGGAGGAACAGGGCTCGGTCTGGCTATCGTAAGATGGATTACCGAAGCTCATGGAGGTACTGTTACAGCCGTAAGTAAGGAAAAGGTTGGCAGTACTTTCACAGTTATTCTGCCATTGTGTAAATAATTTTGCATGATTTTGTCTCATTCTCGCAATGAATTGATCTCTCGAACGGCTAGTGGTTATGAACACCGCACATATATGGGAAGCAGGCATGGTATATGTAAAAACAGTTGTTGATATCGAACACGAGCCGTTTTTGATACTTGATGAAAAACTTCATGTGATTGCCGGTAACGATATGTACTACAAAACCTTCAAACTCACTCAAAAGCAGGTTGACGGAAAATCGATCTATAAACTTGGCAAGGGGGAGTGGAACATTGCGTCACTTCGAAACAAGCTCGAGGGTGTTGCTGTTAATGGGACCTTTTTAAAGGGGTTCGAGGTGACCCTTGATTTCAAGAATATAGGTCGAAGGACAATGATGGTCAATGCACGCAGGATTTATGCGGGGCCCATGTCTGTTTCTCTAAAATCAATCTCACCTATGATCCTTTTTGCTATGGAAGACATCACCGAAATGATATCTGTCGCCGAACAATTAACGAGCCATGTCACTACATTCGAAGGTTTGTAATGATATGAATGTTCATACGGCTTGATTGTATGAAGAAAACATTACTTGTAACCAGCGTATGCATACTTTCCTTTGTGGGAATAATGGCATCAATAGCGGGTCAAAATCAGGATTTTATCCAAAAAGTTTTTGCTCAGCAAGGTCCTGTGGTCAATTGCGACAGCGGCGATAGCCTAAGTTACGATCAGGCAGTTGATGCTTATGCGAGTGGGGAATTGACGATAGTACGAAATCCAGATTTGGCCCAAAATCGTATATCTGTAACGGTTACAAACAACACTATTTGTGCCGTGTCTGTTAGTGTAGCTTCCTATAAGATGTTCGGTCCATATAGCCTCTCTACTCAATCACAGCAGGAATTTTTCGATGGTAGTCCGACTGTAAATGTCAAACCTTCGACATCCGAAACGATGAATATAAATCTACCAGCATGCGCGGCGCAGTATGATATTTGGTATGGAGATGCACCTCGTGTATTGGTTGATAACCAACCTTATGGAAGTATGCTTGCTGGAGACCAAGTGAATCAAAGCAATTTTTGTGTGCACCCAGTCGTAGTTCCACCTGTAGTTGTGCCTCCGCCAGTTATTCATCCTGTCGTTGCTTCTATAACGGCAAGTGCGGCTTGCGTTGTCCCGGGAACTAATGTTACCTTCGTAGCTTTTGTCACCGGCGATGGAATAACTTCAAAAACTTTGGAAAAAGACACGAATTCAGATGGTACCTATGGTCAAGTGGCTTCGTGGGGAGCTGGGCCTGGAACAAATATTTATATTAGTTCAGAATCTCCTTCATATTCAGGAAATTTTTCACTCAAACTTATGGTTAACGGAATTGAAGCAGCAAGGAAGGATGTGACTGTCAATACCTCATGTGGTCCGCTCCCACCACCTCCTGTCGTCGTACCACCTGTAATTGTGCCACCAGTTGTCGTGCCTCCAGCTGTTATTCCTCCTGTTGTTGTACCGCCCGTAGTTGTACCTCCAGTGGTTGTTCCTCCAGTTGTCGTGCCACCAGTTGTAGTACCTCCAGTGGTTGTGCCGCCCGAAGTAGTTCCTCCTGTGGTTGTCCCAGCAGTAGTTGTTGCTCCGCCTGTTGTGCTCGCTGTTGCACCTCCGGTTTCTATAACTCTAGGTGGTGGGGGAGGACCTTCTATCAGTATTACGAAGGTCCCTGAGCCAGCATTTTTGCCTGATGGTCCAGGTCTAGTCACATACACCTATACAGTCTGGAATGACACGATGCAGAATGATCTAATTGATATTTCAGTGATTGATGATAAGTGTGGTCCGTCAGTTTTCCTGTCTGGTGATAAAAATAATAACAACAAGCTAGATCCACGCGAAAAATGGGTGTATGCCTGTACCTCAAGACTTACAGAGACTACAACTAACACCGCAGTTGCCATTGGCTACAATGATGCTCCAGGTCATCAGGCTGTGACAGCTAAGGCCGTTGCCGCCGTTGTTGTCGGTAAAAACGTGATATTGCAAACTACTGCCAGTGATTTCGTCCCAATTCCTGCATATGTTCCAAATTTTCCAAATTCGGCATTGCGGGGTTTGTTCTTCTTGCTAGGTTGGCCTTGTTTGTCGCATCTGTTCAGGCCTCGCAAAATGTTATTACCCTCACACCTGTTGGATTTTTGGAAAACACACCGGCGCAAAATGTCCTGCAGAAAGAACTCGCTTACAAGGAAAGAACAACTTTCGGTCGACCGGTTTATCTAAAAATTCCTGCGATCAAGGTTTCCGCCAAACTCGAAAACGTGGGCCTTAAGCAGGATGGGACTATTGGAACGCCGAAGGGTCCAGTGAATTCTGGCTGGTTCTACCCAGGTTCTATTCCTGGGCAAAGAGATAACTCTATAATAGACGGGCATTATGGTTGGAAAGACAACATACAGGCAGTGTTTGATAATCTGTCAAAGTTGACCAAGGGAGACAAAATATATGTTGAAGATCAAAAGGGAATTACTATTGTTTTCGTAGTAAGTGAGGTAAAGACCTTCAGCGAAAATGACGATACTGGCAGCATATATTTTTCAAGTGATGGAAAAGCGCATCTCAATCTCATAACCTGCGGCGGAATTTGGGACAAGGCTGGACAGAGCTACTCAAATCGGGTTGTTGCCTTTGCCGACTTGTCAGTCGAATAGCTTTTGGTTGAAATCATGTAATGTCCTGTAACGAGTCCTGTAACGGATAACCTTTTAATACGGCAGATATATGTAGCATGGATCTAGAATGGCAGGTCGAGCTTTTATACCCATTTCTATTAATACTTAAAAAAATACTAACATAATTAAATATATGACTAATAAAATGAATTTTGTGGGGTTAAGCTTACTTGCGCTGACTCTCGTAGTTGTGGGTGTGCCTGCATTCGCCAGCGCGGCGACATTGACTCGCGAACTCCAGTTTGGCATGAATGGAACGGATGTATCTGCAGTCCAGACATTCCTAAAACAGGACCAGGCTTTGTATCCACAAGGATTGGTAACAGGTTACTTCGGTAATTTCACTAAGTCTGCAGTAACCAACTTCCAGCTTCGCAATGAGATCCCGGCCGTCGGCCGCATCGGTCCGATGACTCTGCCGATCATGAATCTGCAGATCGCGACAGGAATGTATCCTGGTATGGGTGTCTACACAGGTAGTGTGGTTTACAATAACACCACAGATATAGTAGCGCCTAGCATTTATGGCTTGAATGTCTATACAGCGAAAGATAGCGCCTCTGTGAGCTGGTCCACGAATGAATCCGCGACTGGTGTTGTTTATTACAACACTGCTCCGCTCCAGTTGACTGAGCGTATGACTTCAGTCGGTGTAACGGGTGGCTGGTCTGCGATGACAGACACAAGTCTTCGTATTTCACAGAGTATTAACCTGACGGGATTACAGTCGAATACCACTTACTACTATATGGTCTATACGACTGATCAGGTAGGTAATGTGACTGTGAGCGTTCCTTCGACTTTCCGAACTACAAATTAGATATAAAAAATAGCGTTGGTGTCTGCTTGACAAGTACTATGTTATAGTGTATACTACTAGCAGTACTTTAAAACATCAGCTCATATACAGCTTTCTGTGGCTATAAATAAGGCCATATAAAGCTGTATATGAACACGGAAAATAGTGAGCTCGAGGAGCTGCTTTGCGCCCTTCGCCGAGCTCTGATCGGTAGTTTCAGCCCGAAACCGATCCGGGCATTCCGCGTCGTACGGTCCGCCGTACGCCAACGCGTTCATAAGACGGAGTTTGGGTAGTGACCGCAAACTTGCCCAACTTCAAATGGCCGGTACCTCACCAGTACCGGCCAATTTTTTTATAAAAAATCCCGCCCAAATGAATGGGCGGGGCTATGGTGACGACATTAGACAATGTCTCCTAGGTAACCTTTACGATCGAGCAGGGAACATTTGATCCACGAGTTTGTGTACCGCACGCTACAACTCTGGCAATTCCGCTTATGTTCGAACCTGCTTCGTATTCGAAACAGTGGCCGGGGCGCAAGTTTAATCTTGCGTCGACCCATTGCTGGATGGGCCTGCCACGATCAAATTTCTGAAATTCGCTGAGATTGATAGGTAGGAGAACGTCACGACGGAAGGTAGTGAAGTTAGTCGTGATTCCATATGCTTCCACGATAGAAATGAAGTTTCCGGAATCGGGGTCCGCTATTACATCACCTGCCCAGGCTCCATCAACTCTTGCGATGGCGAGGATGAATGTTCCCCACATATTTGGGCAGTGATTCCAGCTCCTCGGCTTTTCAAAGTCCAATCGCGGAAGACCTTCATCAGTATCCCAGCAAACCACAGGCTGTAGAGTCACTACTACCGTGAACAGTTCGGGCCGATAATGCTGATAGTGGATAGCTACTGTTGTTGGTGATGATATTGACCGCAGGAATTCATCGAACTCCTCGAAGTCAGTACTATGGGTATTGTCGTCGCGTTGAAGAGGTCTCAGGTTGCAATATACTGTACGCAGCTTTCTTTTTGACAGCTCGATAACATAAAGCGGCACTGGCACTATGGTGTCAGTAAATTTTGAGGATGGCATTATAGGGTTCTCCAGATGATGTTGTGGAATGTTTTCAATGGCCTGCTTAGACACTACAATCTGATTTCCGTTTAGTCAATCCTGTTCTTCATCTTACGATTTAGAAAATATATTTAGCTAAGAAGCATGATCGCAAATACCACTATCGTAGTGAGCGCAAACGTTGCGATAGTTTTTAGAAATGATGTAGTTGCTTCAGCTTTTTGACCACTGAGGTAGAGTTGCAGAGGCTCGAAGAAAAATAAATAGCCCATGACAGCGACTGACAGGGTAAGCAGTGAAAGCATGGCAATCGGTGCGAATATTGTGTCGACCGGTTTGGCAATCCTCTGGCCGTAGAAAAGGATCGATGCAATCAAATTTATATATCCGAGCGCTAGTATGGCGCGGTAGTAAGGGTTTTTCATGGTGTCTAGATTATAACTCTAATTAAGTAAGAAATGTTAAATATAGATTCAAAATACTTAATTCTGTGCGATGAAATCGACTATGGAACTTTGATCTCCCATATAGAACATAACTAATGTGCCGTTCGCACGTACGTGCATCTGTTTTTTCCATAATGGTGATCTTGAACTGTTCTTGTACTTGAGCGTGAGTGCTGAGGCTTCGTTAGTCGCTGTATCAGGATCAGCGTATTCGAAAATCTGCATATTGTCTTTTTTCAGAGTTATCATCCTGCCGTTCGCTGTAAATGAAGGACGCGTGATCTGTCCGATATCTCGAGGTGATAGCCCGACCATCTCCATTTTGATCATCAGGTCTTTTGCTGCCGGCCCAATTGTCTGTAGTTCACTGGCTGATACTACAGGTGTTGAAAATGGATTGGCAAATGGATTGGCAAAAAGCTTTAGGAAAACTGCTGACAGAATGAACATGTCTGCGATCAGAGCCCATCGAAAAATTATTGTTATGACTCGCTTCATGTGTACTATGAAGCCGACACTGCAGTTAAAATATTACAGATGGAGCTTGGTCGTATGGGGTATATCTATGTGCACTGTTTGTTCGTAAAGAAAAACGCACCAGCCGGAGCGGGTGCGTTGCTTGATCGTTCTACGAGCGTTTAGCTCGCCGGCTACTTCGCCGAAATAAGGTACTCGAGGAGTGTGGCCCAATTCTTGGCGCGAATCGTATCGGTTCGGTCACTGCATTCCTCATATTTCAGTGCCTTGCCGAGATCTTTCGGGTCAAACTGATTGACCCAATTCCTCGTGTTGGACAGGAGGACTTTACTGCTTCCCACAGTAAACAGTGTCGGTTTGCACTCTCCTTCGTTGAAAACATCGAAGCAGGCAGAAGCGGGATGTGAATGATGGTCGCTGTCGGTGAAGACTGCAACAAACTTCGCATGTCCTTTGACTGCGGCCAATAGCCCGATGAAGATGCCGACAGGCATCTCTTCGCCGGCAAACTCCAAACCTTTACTACCTTGTGCCTGCTCCGAGGCTGGCACGAGAAGGTCAGTGAGGACGACGTCGAAGTCTGGATACGTGGTTACCTGCTCATCCGCCACTTTCGCGGCAGCGAAGTATCGGGCTTTCATTGCCTCATCGTTGGAACGATAGGGGCTGAAGTCGCCGAACTGCTCCTTGAGCGCGGCCGAGGCCTTCTTGTAGTCGTACTGTGGCTTGAGAAGTTCCTGTGCCTGGTCGTAGGTACCGACTACTGTGAGGTCGTGATCCTTACCGAGTTGAGCTCTGGCGGCAGCTTGGTTGATTTTGTTATCATCGAACACTAGGATTTTCATTGTGAATGAGTGATTGAGTACAGTAAATGGAACTAATCCGCTTGGCGAGGTGCCAGCAAGTCTATTATTTCCACATTTCTGAACTCAACCCATATCTTTCAAGGGAACGGCTAACTACGACAGTTATAGCATGTTACCATAGATATGTCAATATATAGATGTCCATCAAGAAAGCTTAACGGAGCCGTTATTATCACTAAATAACTATTGACAAATGACTGATAAACGTGCTAGAATGCGCCTAATCAAGTTCTTTGATATGTGTTTAGGATAGCTCTGAAAAGGCAGAAAGTTGTCTTTTGAGAGCTATCTTAAACCACAACCAAATCAACCCAATACAGAAGGAGAATGTATGAGCACAGCAACAACTGTTAGACCAGTTAAAATTCACCTCGCGATGAAGGATGGTCCGCTTCCTCGTGTTATACGACATGTTTTCACGACACTTCTCGACAAGGGTACCCATGCATTCGTCGACAAGCCTGATGAGGCTGATCTCATCGTTTTTACTGAAGTCCGCGACATTGAGGGTGGGTATAGCAAGAATAAAACCTATGCCTACTTGAAAATTGGTCGCGACACAGGTGTAGCCCTACCATCGAATTGCGTCATCCTCGGCATTACGAATACCGTCGTCGAACTCGCGACTCTAATCGGCAAGCTCCATAAGGAGCTCCAATCGGCCAACGAGGTTGAGGAAGCAAAGCCGACGGAGGAGGTGATACCACTGCTTCCGAACGCATTGCGTATCCTCGTCATCGACGACACTCCGGAAAACATCGCGAGCGCCAAACATGGGCTTGCTGGACATCGTTTGATCACGGTGACCGGATATCAAGATGCGATGGATACCCTCGGTCGCGAGAAGTTCGATGTCGTGCTCACGGACCTGCACCTCCCAATGTCGTCAAGGACGATGGGAAACAAGTTCAGGCTAGGCGAGCTCGTGCCGTACGGTATTCTCCTCATGGTGGAAGCCGCTCGGCAAGGAGCAAGGCATGTCGCAGTTGTCACTGATCTTGGTCATCACGACGATCCGTTCTCGGCGGCGTTCGATCATTACTCGCGTTTCCCGGTGAAAATCGAGGGCGCGAAAGTGGTCATGATGCATGCGCCAATGAAGGACCTTGCCAAGGACTGGGCGACAGCTCTCGATCAGCTCACAAAGTAGTGAGCGTCAAATTTTGCGAAGGACCCCTAAGTATGCGAAAGCAGAACTGGGGTCTTTTTATATAGCCGAAGACCTTGCTATTTATAGAAAAATATGTTATTAAAAAGTTAGATTTTCAACCAAAACCTAACAAAAGGATAACTCGTGAATGGCTTCTTTGACTTCCAAAAACTGTCTGATGGGCAGTCTAAACAGATATTAAAGGTATTGAAAAGATCAAATGAGAGTCGTGCTTCTGTGCACGAGGCACTCGAACCACTTCTCGATGATTTCCATAAATTTCTCTTTGAAGTTCTCAATGCGGTGCGGGTACGTTGCCAAAAAAACGGATCGATTGAGTCCATGTTCGACCTGAAGATTCCATATGATCCCAAGGTAGAGCCGGAACGCTTTATCAGAGATGGCTGGAATGCCTGGGCCAATCTTTGGCCTCTCATCGAGACGGCTTCGACCTATCAGCTCACAATGCTGACAATTCTAGAAAAGTTTCATGTTCCGAAGAGTGGGCGAATGCGGCTCGTGAGCTTAGGTAGTGGGCCCGGTATTTATGAAACATTCTTTGCCCGCCTTCTACAGAATGCCATGATCGATAGTAAGGTCACCTGTGTCGATCTCGTTCCGCAGATGGGAAAGGTTCAGGAATTCATTGTCAATCTTAACCCGCCCCAATTGCGAAATATCGATATCATCACTTCTGACATGTCGAGCGTGCCACTTCCGAACGGTTGTGCCGATGCTGTTCTTTGTAACAATGCACTACAGTGGAATAGGCAGTGGCGGAAGGCTATTTGTGAGATGAGACGCCTGCTCGATCCGGATAGCGATCGCCTGCTGTATCTCTTCGTGCACACTCACAAACAGGCAATGCATGTGAAAACCAGTACCGGTGAGAATGTTGTCGAAATGGAGCCGATTCTAGTTCCCGAGATTATGGATGAGCTCGAGAATAATTCGTTCACTATCCGTAACACCCGCCAGATTCGCGGTGGAGATGGAGCTGGCCAGCTCGGTGGCCAACTCGACAGGGCGTTCATCCTCGCTGAACTCACGCATTGGGGTCCGGAGTATTCATGGCGGAAAGCTAAAGTGAACATTGCCGCGGCATCGCTTATGAAGTTGGGCAAGTGAATTGACACCATGCGAATCGCTACCACCCGGTCAGACTGGGTGGTTTTATTTTTAGGATGATTCAAAAAATAATATATGTCCGCTGGTGAAGTTTAGTATGCAAAGAATGGGGAAGCTGGGGTTCATGAATATATAAAACAGAAAACCCACCATCTCGCGACAGGGGATCCTGTTTGAGGTGATGGGTCTAGGGGTCTTATTTTCTGATGAACCACTGATAGAAGCTCATTTTGTCCTGCGAAGTGCCTTTGTGCTGAACGACGAATTGGAATCCGAGCGTCAATACATACTGTGCGCATGCAGTACCTCTTACCGTCCGGCCGCTCTTAGAAGTGTCAGTGATCTCGTCGAGCTCGATTAGATCGCTCGCAGAGATCATAGTCATCAGCTCGATCGCGGATTGAGCCTTCGGGTACTGACTGCAGATCCTCCGGATTTTCTGTGTATATCTTCCAGCAGTAAGATGGTCGATGACGCTTGTCTCAAGCTCGTGCATGTCGACCTCCTCGCTTATCCATTCGGGACTGAACATTTTCATATTCACGCCGTTATTGTGTCGGAGGGCATGGCCGAGTTCATGCATCGTAACCGCGGTAAAGAATGGCTCGGGCCACCCAATTCCAGCCATCATGACCGTTCGCCAGTCATATCGGTAATACAGAGCGGGGTTATTCATTCGGGCAAATTCGCTCTTGGGAATGAAGCAGATCTCTCGAGATTGTTTGAATCGCGTCTGGTCTGATTCCTCGCAAGCGAAGGCTATCGCTTTTCCGTTGACGAACAGGGTGGGGAAGAATGTGGTGAATGCCGTAGCTATTTCATCTGCAAGTCGGGAAGAGCCCACCGCACGCCTCGTTGCGTTTTGGACATTGCGTGTCGCTTGTTCGAGCGAGACAATAAGCTCGTGAGATGGTTCGGGCGCGGTAGGAAGCCAACATTGGTACTCTTGGGTATTGTCGTCCATGTATTGCTGGCAGGTTGTTTGGAGCGCCGCCCGAGCCCTGACAGGGTCAGTCCGACTACAGCCGGCGACGTAAAAACAAAGAAGGCACAGAAGCAAAAGGTGAGTTTTCAAAGGAAGCAAAAAGTTTAGGTTGTGTGGTTCTCTAGTCACACATTACAACAGTATTTAATTTTAGTCAACCTATGCTCCCCGAACGTGGGATTATTATAACCATATTTGGAGACGCGGAATACATGTCAGATCTATATAACCAGCTTCTTTTTATTAAGGCGATGAAGAGGGGAGAGGTAGTTATTTGGGGGTAAGGATTTTTTAATTCCAATCTGATATGCTCTTGGTATGAAAAAAGAGGGTATTAAAAATGAGGTAGTCATATATCAGGCAAAAAACGGAGCTATTGAGCTACGGGGTGATTTTACTCATGAAACCGTGTGGGCAAATCGTATGCAAATGGCTCTTATGTTCGATGTAAATCCGCAAGCAATATCAAAGCATATTCAAAACATATACAATGAAAAGGAATTAGAGAGAAAAGCAACTAGTTCCAAAATGGAACTAGTTCGAAAAGAAGCCGGAAGGCAAGTGCATCGAAATATCGATATATATAATCTTGATATTCTGATTGCTGTTGGGTACCGGATAAATTCCATCGTTGGTACCAAATTTCGCCAGTGGGCAACTAGGACTCTCCGTGGATATATTGTTGATGGCTATGCAGTTAATAAGAAGCGAATTGCAATAAATTATTCTCAGTTTTTAGGTGTCGTTGATAGTATCAAGAAGCTATTACCGAGTGGATCAACTATCGATCCGAAAGATGCGATTGACCTCGTATCACTTTTTGCAGACACATGGCTGTCCCTTGATGCCTATGATAAGGATGCTTTACCGAAAGGAAAACTGACAAAGAAGAAGGTTGAATTAACGACGGAGATGATCACAAATAGTCTTGCACAGTTAAAAAAGGAACTTATCAATGAATCAGAGGCGACTGATATATTCGGGACGGAAATTAACAGAGGGTCTGTAGCGGGGATTGTTGGCAATGTGATGCAATCCTTCGGGGGCAAGGAACTCTATGAAAGCGCCGAGGAAAAAGCAGCCCATCTATTATATTTTATGGTTAAAAATCACCCGTTCACTGATGGAAACAAAAGAAGCGGGGCTTTTGCTTTTGTCTGGTTTCTGAAACAAGCAAATATTCTAGATGTATCAAAACTTACTCCATCTGCACTTACAGCGCTTACGATTCTTGTTGCAAGCAGCGATCCGAAAGATAAGGAAAAGGTTGTGGCCTTGACCCTGAATCTAATCGCTAGGAAATAAGTGCTCCCCGAACGTGGGATTATTATAACCATATTCAGAGACGCGGAATATATGGCGGGACTATATAACCAGCTTATGTTTATGAAGGCGATGGGGACTCTGTTATAATTGTTTTATGGAAAAATCCCTAATAGATACAGAACTGATTACTCATAAGGAATCAGGTTGGTTCGATGGTAAACGATATAATGTTGGCCATTTATTTGTTTGGGCTAAAGAAAGATTTTCTGTGGAAGATGTGGACATCGATGGTCTATTGGACCAGATTTCAGATCTAGATGTCGGGTCAAACTCCTTGGACAATGTCGATTCAGACAAGCCGATTCTATTAGGTCATACGAATCACATCATTGATGGCAGGCATCGACTATACAAGGCTGTAGTTGAGAAGCGTTCCACAATTAAAGCTATTCGTCTACCCAATGATTTACCGTCTGAAACGGAACTGTAGATCACACGAAGTTGAGGAAATGCCTGTATTATTTGTACCTCACTTCTCCTCCAAAATGTTCGATTGCCTCAATTACTGAGTCAAACCTTTCGGAGGAAACGGGCTTTATTTTTTGCTGAGTCCAATAATTATGGCCTATGGGCTCTACGTCTTTTAGCAAATCAAATGAATCACTCAAGAATTTATAAACATATACTTCAACATTAAGGCGATTTTTCATTTGTTCAGGTACGACAAAAACAACCCTATCGTCCTCAAATCCCAAATCAAATCCTTCATCCGATCCCCAGGAAAAAGAATGGGCGGCACAATAAGCTGGATTATCCCCAGCATAAATAGCCTTAGGAATGTCTCGGTCCTTATAGACTCCTGGCGTTGATATCTTTCTTGGTTAGACTCCTGGCGTTGATATCTTTCTTGGTTCAAATTCTTCAACTCCAAAGCTAGTTGTTCCATGGTAAAGAAAAGGAGGTTTCTCTTTAGATTCTATATTCAACCCATCATCATATTTTTCCATGAAATGAATTATATCAGGTCCCTAGAATATACAAGTTCAGACCTTCTGTGAATTTGAAACAAATAGAAACTGAGTTAAAATTGCTCTAACTACTCTTCTTGTATTCGGGCTAATATCCTTTCTTTCAATAACAGCCGAGGCTTTGTGCCATTCGCCACCCTTACCCTCGTGTACAGTTATACCTTTTTCAAAGTCTTCATTCACTTCTTCTATATAATAATTAGAAACCGAATGGTCTGTTTCAAAAATGCCAAGCAGTGTATGTTTTTTTGGTGTGTACTCCAATTCTTCTTGCATCTCTCTGAGTAATGCCTCCTCATTGTTCTCTTCTCCTTCTATTCCTCCACCAAATCCTCCCAATGTATCTGGATTCCTAGGAGTATCATCGCTCCGTCTCTGCAGGAATACATAAAGATTGCCATCCTTAAAACGATACGGAATTAGCATTGAGTTATGTCTTTTATCCATATAATTCAAATCATACCATAAGTTCTAGTCCTTACTTGGGTATCAAAAATAACCATTGATAACTAAGGCTGAAAAAAGTGCTCCCCGAGCGTGGGATTATTATAACCATATTTAAGGACACAGAATACATGGCGGGGCTGTATAACCGGCTTCTTTTCATGAAGGCGATGACAAGACGGAACGTATCTTACTAGTTAATAATAAAATATGTAAAATCAGTTTGACTTGGTATACTCTCTACATGGAAATAAAATCGTCTCTCATTAGTCATTCTGGTGAAAAAATGAGTCTAATATATCGCGAGGATGACCCATTGATGAATCTCAGCGGGAGAGTTTTACAGGCTGTACATGCTTTTTGTTTTTGTGGCGGCAAGCTTGTTGTTGTATATGCGGCCAAAAAGGGATACTGGACTCCACCTGGAGGAGGTATTGAACCAGGGGAAACCTATGAAGAAGCCGTTGTGCGCGAAGTCAAAGAAGAGACAAACATGAAGGTTTTGAGTCAACGGTTGATTGGTTATCAAGATATTTACGAACCGAATAGAATAATGAGACAGACTCGTTCTGTCTGTATAGTCGAACCATACGGCCCGTTTGTATCGGATCCGGATGGCGATATCACTGAAATAAAACTCATTGATCCAGCCGATTACAAGAAATATTTTGATTGGGGCGAAGTGGGGGAGAGAATTATGGAGAGGGCTTTGTTATTAAAATAATTAAAAAGGATGTACAGAAAAGGTGTTTCTGCGCTCATAATCAACAAAAACCAGGAGTTTCTTTTGGTTAATTTGGCATCTTTTAAAGAGGAATTCTTTGCAATTCCTGGTGGGGGCATTGAGGAAGGAGAGAATTTGGAGGGTGCAGTTTATAGAGAAATACAGGAAGAGGTTGGTATAGAAAAGAAATCTCTCGAACTGATTGGTAAAAGTAATATTCCTATTAACATTATATTTAAGTTAATTTATAAAGGTAAAAAATATAGTGGTTCGGAACGCAACTTTTTTGGTTTTCGTTTCCTAGGCAATGATACTGAAATAAAACTTCATACTGGTGAGGTACGGGCTTATAAATGGGTTCCTTTTGCGAGATTAAATGATTATTTGCTTTTTAAAAACCAGTTAAAGGAAACTTCAGAGAAAATAATGGAGATATTTCCTAATCTAATAATTAAGTGAATTCAACAAGTAATTGCAACACCACTTCGAATCCGGTTTGGGGTATCAAAAATAACTGTTGATATATAAGGCTGAAAAAAGTGCTCCCCGAACGTGGGATTATTATAACTATATTTAGAGACGCGGAATATATGTCGGGACTATACAGTCGGTTACTTTTTATGAAGGCGATGGGGAGGGTTGAAACTAAGACTCTTTGATATATAAGAGATAATGTTGCGCCGAAAAATGGGCATGCTAGTATCAATATCATTTCTTACTCCGCGCCCATGAATACTCCAGAATACAAGCTGAAGGCCAGGAACGAAGACTTTGAAGTCACGGAGGTCCCTCTTCTCCCTCGTTTCCTCGAAAAAGGCTCGTTCACATATGTCTGGTTAAAGAAGAGCGGTTTTTATACCTTCGACGCCTTGGAGGCTATAGGGGAGCATTTCGAGCTCTTCTATGAAGACATGGCCGCTGAGGGCTTGAAGGACGAGGACGGTATCACCTCGCAGATAATCTCGATAAAGAAAAGCCTAAAACAGACGGACATGTCTGCTTTCAATAAGAAGCATTCAAACAAGGCGTCATCATATATTCTGATGGAAAGGATCATGGGCTACGGCGATGCACCGGTCGCCGAGAAGATGCTCCACGGGAATTCCTTCAACCTAGTCGTTAGGAACCTTAAGGACGATGTGGCCGCGCGCATCGAGGAGTTCTGCAAGAAGAATAAATTCGTGACTTTCGTGAACTATTACGACTCACAGCGTTTCGGCTTGCCGGGAGGGCCTTACAACACGCACCTCATAGGGAAGGCGATTGTCGAGGAAGATTGGAAAGAGGCATATGAACAGCTTCT